>JABDAV010000040.1 GCA_013289015.1 Bacteroidota bacterium
AAGCATTTGAACGATCAGGGTATTCAATTTCAAAAACACTGGAATTGTTACAACAAAAACCGGCATAAGTTTCTTAAATTATAAATATCACACACAAATAACTTCTGTATTTAACGTCGAGTTTGTATATTTGCACCGCAATTTGAGTTTATAGTCTTAGTAATTGATAAGATTTTTCTGCTACAGAGTTCTCTGCTAATAGGTTATCTCCTTCTTTACAATGTTATTTTCTCAGCAATTTTTAATTTAAATTATATACACACAATGAACATTTATGTTTCTAATTTGAGCTTCAAAGTAGAAGATGAAGACTTGAAAGAGTTTTTTGAAGATTACGGTGAAGTTACTTCTGCTAAAGTAATTACTGACAAATTTACCAATCGCAGCCGCGGTTTTGGTTTTGTTGAAATGTCCGATGATGAAGCTGCTCAAAAAGCGATCAGCGAATTGAACGGCGCAACAGTAGATGGAAGAGCAATCAGCGTTAGCGTTGCAAAGCCCCGCGAAGAAAAGCCCCGCAGCAATAGCGGCAATAACAGGAGGCCTTTCAGCAATAGCAACAGCAATTCAAACAGGTGGTAATTACGAACGCGGCTATTATCGCATTTAAGAAGAGCTCAATAACAGGGCTCTTTTTTATTTATACATATTTCTTTAATAAACTGTTCAATTCAGCCACGCCTTCAGTTGCGGGTTTTTCTATTGCCGTTAAGTTATATACGGTTGCGTAAGGAATACTTTTATCAACAATAAACTTAGGAATTGCACGCGGCGCATAGTTTACCAATCCTGCGGCAGGATACACAACAAGTGATGTTCCTATTACAACAAAAATATCTGCCTTAGATGAAATGATGGCAGCGTTTTCTATTAAAGGAACGGGTTCTTCAAACCAAACTATATACGGGCGATATTGTGCGCCATCTTCTGCCACATCACCCAATAATATATCTTTTCTTATTTCTGCTATTAAGGTTTCACTATGTTCGCTTCGCATTTTAAATATTTCTCCATGCAGGTGTAAAACCTTTGTACTACCTGCCCGTTCATGCAGGTCATCAATATTTTGAGTGATGATATGTACATCAAAATCTTTTTCCAGTTCAGCAAGTTTAGTATGTGCAGCATTGGGTTGTGCGTTTAATACATCATTCCTGCGCATATTATAAAAGTCAAGCACCAGTTGCTTATTCTTTCTCCATGCACGCGGTGTTGCCACATCTTCAATTTTATAACCATTCCATAAGCCATCACTGTCGCGAAAAGTTTTTAAACCACTTTCTGCACTTATGCCTGCACCTGTGAGTACTACCAGTTTCTTTTTCATAATTGCAAGTTAGCAGAAATAAAAAACCCTCTGCCGGAGCAAAGGGTTTTCATTTTGGTTTGAACAAAATTTAGAACAGGTTGTATCCAATACTTGCATAAAACAAGCCACCGATATAAGGATTGCCAAAAGCATTCCTGTAATAATGATTGGTGATGTTGGTACCACCTATTTTTATAAGAACTTTTTGTTTTGTGAAATTGTAGCTAACCTGTGCATCCAGCGTACCGAATGAAGGTATAGTGCCTGAGCCGAAAGTGCCCTCCCAGTTAACCTGGTCCTGCCATTTATAAATTACATTAAATCCAAAACCTTTAAGTGCATTGGAATTTGATACACCAATATTGAAACGCGATTTGGGTGTATTGAAGAAAGTGACCAATCCTGCAGGAACATTTGAAAGCTGGTCTCCATAAACATTGCCGGTAATGGCATAACCTTTACCAAAATGATATTCTCCGCCTATGCCCCATCCATTTGCCTGTACAGGTGTTTCGCTGTTAACAACAAATGAATAGTTGGTAGTAGTGAAGGGGCTTGCCAATTCCTCAACAGATGTTCCAGGATTTCCGCTTGCGCCTCTTGCCACAGCTTCACGGCCTATAAAATCTTTATACTTGCTGAAATAGTAATAGGCATCTATATAAAATTTATGTTGTATCACACCCCTGTATCCAATTTCATACGACTCCATTGTTTCGGGTTTTGCTGTTGCAAATGTTGCCTTTACAAGTTTCGTAGGATCTAAAGTTTCCCGATAGTTAACAACGCTTGTAGCAGTATATACAGGATTGGTATCGAAATGATACAGATCAGAAAATACAGGAAGACAACCTATAAGAATGCTTCCCGGTGTTTGAAGATTTATCCATTGGTCCTGGTTATTGGGAAAGCGGTAAGCTTGTTGATAAGACAGGCGTATATTATTGTCTTTTGCTACTTTAATGGACGCAGTAATTCTTGGTGTAAACCTGCCTTTGAAATTTTCATTTTTGTCATATCGGCCTGCTGCTGTTAATTTCAAAATATCATTAAACAGCTCTTTCTGCAGTTGCACGTAAGCACCATATTCGCTTATATCAATAGGCCCGTTGGGCTCGTAAAAAATTGTGTTGTTTGAATTAAGATGATATAAACGATAGCTTGCACCTGCCAATATATCAACCACTTTTACAAGCTGTGAAAAATTATATTGACCTTCAAACTGGTAAAGGCTTGATTTGTCTGCAAATTGAGAACCTCCATCACTGATAGGCGTTTTAATTGAATTGTTGAAAGCTGTATTAAAATCACTCGTACCGGGCATATATCTTTTTGCATCTGCTGCTGTACGCGCTGCTGCATTTGCAGTTGTAGCATCAACGCCTTGCAACACATAAGCTGAATACGTTGCGCTGTAGGTTCCAAACCAGGTAGCGTTATCAGTCCATGTATTGTTAATACCCAAAGCAGCTAATGTTGTTGCATAAGAATCACCTGAATTTTCCTGGGTAGTATATGCTCTTAAAAACCAGTTAGGATTTTTAAGTTCTAATTTATATTGTCCTATGCTGAAATTTTTTAGCGAATACCTATCGGCACCGGTATATACAGTTGTGCCTTCCCCCCAATTGCCAGTTAAAGATAATTCTGTATTTGGACTTAAATTATAGTATAAACCACCTGAAATTTTAAGATCATAAGCATTGTAATTAGCCATGTCTTTTTCATAATAACCAGTACGGCTTACATACAATTGCTGGCCGCCGGCATCATTATAAACACCATTTAATAAACCGCCGCTGAAGGCAGGTAATGGACCGTAAACAGAAGGATCTTGTTGTGCATAAAAACCAAGGATCTCAGTTTGAGTAGGTGGGCGTCCCAACTGCGCGCCAAGTGCTGCCTCTACCGAAGGGAGTGAGGTATTCGATGGACCAAAAACACCAGCCTGTGCCACGCCTGCCATACTTGCGCTGGCTTCATCACCATAAACATTCACACCATCATAATTTGGATCTGATGCTCTTGTGCCCGGTTTTATTTTACTTAATACATTATTACGTTCAAGATCAGTTGAGTCATCAGCGCGCCAGTCATCAGCCTTAATATATTCAGCACCGATTTTAAAAGCAAACTTATCAGAAACCTTTTTGCCCCATCTTAATGCAATATCATGAAAAGGTGAAGTTTTATGCCTGTAATCATCTATATGCATTACGCCTTCTTTAACTTCAGCACTAAAACCCTGGTATTTAAAAGGGTCTTTACTTGATATCAACAATGTTCCGTTCATACCACCTGAGCCGTATAATGCAGATGAAGCCCCGGAGAGCAATTCCATATTATCAACATCAAGATCAGTTAGGCCAATTACATTTCCCACTGAAAAATTCAAAGCCGGTGCAGAGTTATCCATTCCGTCAACCAATTGATTAAAACGCAGGTTACCGCTGCCATTAAAGCCGCGAGTAGAAACAGTTTTAAAAGTATAGCTTGAGCTGGTAACGTCAACGCCTTTTAAATTACCAAGCGCATCATAGTAATTTGGTCCGGGTGCATTTCTTATCGTGGTATTATTGACGCGTTCAATTGTAACCGGTGATTCAAGAATACGTTCAGGAACTCTTGATGCGGCCACAACAATTTCCTGGCCTAATGCAAAACTCGCATCCAATTCAATAGTCAAAGCCTGACCTTCGCTTTCAACATTTACTTCTTTGCCCGCATAACCGATAGAAGATATAACAATAATAAATGGCGGCTTTTGCGTTGTAACAAGCCTGAAGTTTCCTTTTTCATCCGTAAATGTTCCTGATGTACCATCTTTTATTTTTATTGATATTGCTGAAAGATTTTCTTTTGTCTGACTATTTTTTATATTACCGGTGATCACAGTAGTGGTTTGCGAATAACTGCTTTGACAGATAAGAAAACAGGTTAGAAAAAGCAATGGTGCAATCGTCTTAAGCATAAAATAATTTTAGTTATATAATAATAGGGGACACTGATTTAATTAACTAATGAAAAATTGTTGCAAACACAAATAGGTTATTTTATAATGAAGTTAGAACATTTTCTTTTAATGAAGTTGTGTGCATCAGCATACTCTTGTAGGTTTGTATAATATGAAAAGTCAACAATTTCATTTTGCCGGCGAAACCGGTTTTTATAGTGGCAAGGTTAGAGATGTATATACAATAAACAACGATGTACTTGTAATGATTGCCAGCAATCGTATTTCAGCATTTGATGTGATTCTCCCCAGGCCAATTCCTTATAAGGGACAAGTACTCAACCAGATTGCTGCATATATGCTTAATGCGACAAAAGATATTTGTTCTAACTGGCTGCTAAGTGTGCCTGCTCCCAATGTTTCAATAGGAAAAAAATGTATTCCGTTTAAAATTGAAATGGTAGTTAGAGGAAATCTTGTTGGCCACGCCTGGCGTACTTACAGCAGCGGCAAAAGAATTTTATGCGGTATTGAAATGGCGGAAGGTTTAAAAGAAAATGATTTCTTTCCATCACCTGTTATTACACCCAGTACCAAAGCTGAAGCAGGCCATGATGAAGATATAAGCGCTGATGAAATAATTGCGCAAGGCCTGGCAACTGAAGAAGAATGGAAAATTTTGTGCGAGTATGCATTGAAATTATTTGAATGCGGTAAATCAATTGCTGCAGAACATGGATTGATACTTGCCGATACGAAATATGAATTTGGAAAAATAGGAGATGAGATCTATTTGATGGATGAAGTGCATACACCCGACAGTTCAAGATATTTTTATAAAGATGGTTTTGAAGAACGCCAGCAAAAAGGTGAACGGCAAAAACAGTTAAGCAAAGAGTTTGTGCGCGAATGGCTGATAGCAAACAATTTTATGGGTAAAGAAGGGCAAACTGTTCCTGAAATGCCGGACGATTGGGTGGATACAATTTCCAAGCGCTATATAGAATTATATGAAACCGTTATTGGTAAAAAATTTATCCCTGAAGAATTGACCGATGAAGAAAGGTATGAACGAATTGTTGAAGCACTTGCAGCGCTGCAAGATTAATTTACAATTTTATCTTCCCTTTTATATCAATCTTTAATGAACCAGGTAGTTGTTACTGTACAAGTATCACTGTTATTGATACCTGTACAGGTAACTCAATAGAAATTAATAGAAATATGTTTGGCTGTGCCCGGTAATATTAAAATCTTCCTTCATCAGCAGCTTTCGTGTATAACTGTTGTATAATTTTACGTTATCGCATTCTATATAACCATCTTTACCTATTCTTATCCCTTTTATATTTCCAATTTTGTTTGCGGCACTATATTTAAAAGAGGTAATTAATTTATTTGAAACATACACGAATGCTTTTCCTTGTTTGAAAGCAAACCGTAATAATTTAAACGATGTAAAATCTGTTGCCGGATAAACATTAAACTGAACGGAAGTGCTTCCAACAGATAATGAATAATAACCCGAATCATTTAAATTGTTAGCATGATAAAGAAGCTGCGCTGAATCG
The DNA here is from genome assembly GCA_013289015.1 of Bacteroidota bacterium. Lineage (GTDB taxonomy): Bacteria > Bacteroidota > Bacteroidia > Chitinophagales > Chitinophagaceae > Parafilimonas. Next base: position 5,834 of record JABDAV010000040.1, read on the forward strand.
CTTGTTCCCAATATATCCAATTCAATTGTGTTGATGTTTTTACGTACAGTAACATCAAGTGCGCTGCTGTCTGCATTTATTACATCAGTAGATAGCATATCATAAGCAATGAAAGTTGTATTAACTCCAAGTTGATAGGGCACCATTGCTTCTCCGTTTGATACGATCATATAATCAGGAACTTTGGTATAAACTGCAGGGCCATCAGGATCCTGCATGGGATCATAAAACAGGCCATACCAGCCTGAAGTATCTATATTCTTTGCTTTTACTTCAGCAACATCGCTTGCTGATATCTGAGAGGTTTCTGTTATATCTTTTTGGCAGCCGATAAATGCACATACAATGGCAAGGCAAAGGATACTTTTTTTCTGCATGATGTAGTTAGTTTAGTAATACGGGTTTAACCGGATTTATGAGTTAAATGATTGAGTTCAATATGGCCTGGTACGGTCAGGCTTGCGCAAAAGAAATTAAAAAAGAAACGAAAAAAAAATTACGGGTGGAAATTTAGAATAAGTATAACAGCATTAAAAAATTTAAACAGCCTGTCATGATTCATTTAATCTTGGCCTTAACCTTGCCTTACTTTTATTAAAAACATTCCTGCCTTTATCAATTCCTTTGCGGATTTGTTTTTGTCTTTCCAATGGAAGATGAATGGTTTCTTTACATTCGTTGCTGCAACAACCTGCAAACTTTTCTTTGCATTCATCGCATTGAATAAATAAAAGATGGCAACCATTGTTCAAACAATTGGCATGCGTGTCACAAGGCTTTCCGCATTGATGGCACCTGGAAATTATATCTTCTGTAATTCTCTCGCCCAGGCGGTTATCAAATACAAAATTTTTACCGATGAATTTTGAAGGCTGATCACTTTCTTTTACCTGCTGCGCATAATTAATAATGCCGCCTTCCAGGTGAAAAACATTTTTGAAACCATTATGTAACATATAAGCGCTTGCTTTCTCACAGCGAATGCCGCCGGTACAATACATGATGATATTCTTCTCTTCATTGCCTTTCATCATGTCAACGGCCATTGGTAATTGTTCGCGAAAAGTATCTGAAGGAATTTCTATTGCATTTTCAAAATGACCAACTTCATATTCATAATGATTACGCATATCAATAACAATTGTGCCTTTTTCGCTGAGCAGTTTGTTCATTTGCTGCGCATCCACATATCCTCCTTTAGTTTCCATACTAAAGCCCGGGTCGGTTATGCCATCCGCAACAATTTTATCACGCACTTTTATTGATAATACCCAAAAACTTTTGCCATCATCATCAACAGCAATATTTAAGCGCAGGTTATTGAATTCATTTATTGAATACAAAAATTCTTTGAATGCATCAAAGTTTGATTGCAGTATACTTGCCTGCGCATTAATGCCTTCTTTAGCTATATAAATTCTGCCGAAGACTTTTAAATTATGTAAGTGCTTATATAAATGGTCGCGGAACTCCTGCGGATTTTGTATAGGAAAATATTTGTAGAAACTGATGGTTATTCTTGGCTCAGTTTCTTCCATTAAACGGCGCTTCAATTCCTCGCCGGAAATACGGTTGTGTAATAATGCCATTGTAAAAATTTCAGACCTCACTTAAAGCAAGATTCTACTATTAAATAGATTCCGTTGCAGGCGGAACAAAATTGAGCGCAAAGATAAGAAGGTTACCTGCCGGTTGCAAGTTTGGGGTTATGGGTTGCATAATCTTAAAAGAAAATTATGAACTATTAATGAAGGTACAAAGAAGCACACTGTGTTTTTACTTTGTGTCTTCGTGCCTTTGGGGTTTTAAAAAAAGTTCAGGTTTATTCGACAGCACAAGTGTTGCGACGCAAGGGACGATGCCATCTATACCAAAGCTGGTTACCAAAATTCTTCTTATAAAATTTCAAAAACTTTGATAATATAATGACCTGTAAAGTTGGGCATCCCTCTCCACAAGTGTAGAGGGAATGAGGGTGAGGGCTTACATAGCAGCAAGCTGCACTTTCTGTGTGAGTTCAACAACATTTTCACGGAACAAAGTATCAGTATCCATAAGATCTTTTACGGTTTGGCAACTATGTATAACCGTTGTATGATCGCGGCCGCCGAAATGCTCACCAATTGTTTTCAGTGAATTTTTGGTAAAGGCTTTTGCGAGGTACATAGTTATTTGCCTTGCCTGCACTATTTCGCGCTTGCGTGTTTTTTGAAGCAGTTTATCATAAGGCACTGCAAAAAATTCACACACCATTTTTTGTATGGCATCAATAGTAATTTCTTTGCTGCTGGTACGAATGAAATTGCGCAATACTTTTTTGGCAAGTTCAAGATCAATTTCTCTTTTGTTGAGTGAAGATTGCGCAAGCAGCGAGATCATCGCGCCTTCCAGTTCGCGAACATTATTGCTGATGTTATACGCAACATACTTTACCACATCTTTTGAAAGGTCAAGCCCATCGTTCTTCATTTTGCGTTCCAGTATTTCGATACGCGTCTCATAATCGGGCACCTGCAGGTCTGCGCTTAAACCCCAGCGGAAACGGCTTAACAAACGTTCCTGCATGCCATCAAGGTCTTTTGGTGGTTTATCTGATGTAAGCACCAATTGTTTTCCGCTCTGATGCAAATGATTAAAGATTGCGAACAGCGCATCCTGCGATTTTTCTGCCTTGGCAAAGAACTGTACATCATCAACTATCAATACATCTATCAGCTGGTAAAAATGAATGAAATCATTGATGGCATTATTGCGGCTATGATCCTGGAATTGATTGATAAACTTTTCGCTGCTTACGTACAAAACGATCTTGTTGGGATGCAAATGTTTTACTTCGTTGCCGATTGCCTGTGTAAGATGTGTTTTACCCAAGCCCACACCGCCGTATACCACCAACGGATTGAATGAACTGGCGCCCGGTTTTTCTGCAACCGTTCTACCCGCACGCCGCGCTACACGATTACAATCGCCTTCAATAAAGGAATCAAATACATAAGAGGAATTAAGCTGCGGATCAATCTGCATCTTCTTCAATCCCGGAATTACGAAGGGATTTTTTACTTCGTCAGTTATAACAAGAGGGAAGCTCATTTCATTATTGTTGAAAAATTTAATATTGCCTGCAGGAACATCCATACTGCCGTTCTTTCCTTTACCACCACTGTCAACCATAATGCGGTACTCAAGCCTTGCTGATTTGCCTAACTCACGTTTAAGTGTTTTAGCAAGCAGGTTTATATAATGTTCTTCAAGGTATTCAAAAAAGAACTGGCTGGGTACCTGGATCAATAATATATGTCCGTTTAGTTCTAAGGGTTTAATTGGTTCAAACCATGTTTTGAAGTGCTGCCATTCCACAATGTCCTTAATTATCTTCAAGCAATTTTCCCATACTTTATCTGCTGTTTTAGTCATAGCAAAGTATCAATACATTAATTGGTTAGTAGATTCTTTTATCGTGATAAAAAATCCCAAAAAACTGTTCATTTTTTTAAATGAATTTTTTTTGGGAACAGGCGACGAATATCAAAACTAATATGTTGATAAAAAAATTTTTTTAAGCGAATTTATTTTATAACAGAGATTAAATTTTTTTTTAAGCGATACAAAGATTTATAAATGAATATCATCTGCGCGCAGATGATATTTAAGCTTTAAAAAAAAAATTTTTCCTTTTGTTTTTATGGAAAAAAAAGTGTAGAAAAAAAAGATTTTTAATATGAGAAGGATACATGAACAATAAAAATCATGAACTCTTTTCTGAAAGCCTTATACAGCTTATGTTTGCTGAAAAGTGTTGATAAATTTATTGAGGGCAAACAAAAATTTTATGCTTACACACCCGCCAACTCCAAACTTTTCTTTTTTAGTTTTCTTATTTCAACATCTTCTATTACCGGTTCAGGTGAAAGAATGAGTGATGTATTATTTTCTTTCCACCAGCTATTATTTTTTAATTCTGAAAAAGGTAATACGCCAACAAGATATTTACGTTCTGCTTCTGCATGCCATTCTTCGATCCATTCAAATTTTTCTTTGGGAATATATTGCCAGTCGTCAAAGCTTACATAGGTCTTTATATAAAAATTATTGCTTAATTCAGGTACGATATGATGATACAGTTTCTTGTATTCATAACGGTAATCATAGCGCAATGCTGATATATCACTCAACACAGCAGAGGCTGTCGGAAAACTACCGGCGCCTTTGCCATAAAAGAATTGTTTATCCGCAAAAGAACTTTCAATAACAACACCGTTGTATTCATTCTTTACAAAAGACAAATGATCGTCATGTTTTACAAATTGCGGTAACACAAACGCAGCTATTTCACCGTTCAATAATTTTTTTGCCTGTGCTACAAGCTTTATATCATAATGTTTTTCTTTAGCTACCAATGCATCGCTTAACTGTATGTTTTGAATGCCATTAAAAAGAATATTATCAGGATATTCAACTATGCCATAAGCATGTGCAAGCAGGATGGTCCATTTGTTCACGGCATCCCAGCCATCAACATCTAAGGAAGGATCGCTTTCTGCAAAGCCTAACTGCTGCGCTAATAATAATGCATCTTTAAAGCTTAGGTTATCTTCAAACATTTTTGTAAGAATGAAATTGGTTGAACCGTTTACAATGGCCTTTAATGAATGTAAAAGATCATTATCATAATATTCTTCCAGGTTTCTTATTACAGGAATAGATGCGCAGGCAGCCGCTTCGCATAAGAAAGACCTGCCCGTTTTCTTTTGCAGTTCCAACAGCTTCGGCAAATGTTCTGCGATCATTTTCTTGCTGGCGCTTACTGCATGTTTGCCGTTGAGTAATGCGGTTGATACAATTTCAAAAGCAGGTTGGCTTTCATTGATCACTTCAACTATAACGTTTATTTCTTTATCGTTGAGCAATTCATTTTTATCTGTTGTAAATAGTTCTTCCGGTGCATTTCTTTTTTTACCCGCATGTTTTATACAAACTTTTTTAATGGTTGCATTTAAAGATGATGTTTGCTGCAGTGCTTTGTATAAGCCTTCACCTACAACACCAAATCCAAATAAACCTATCGTTAATTTCTTATGATATTGCCCGTTATTATTAACTGCCTTGCCCATGTATTTATAATTAAATTATTTTAATGTCGTCATGCCGGGGAATCGAGATATCTCTGTATAATTCTTAGAGCTAAAACCAGGTAGAGATTATTTCGTTAATCATTATTTTTAGTTGTCTCAATGATTGCTTCGCAATTCTCCTTACAATGACGAAACGATTAATATTTAAATGAACTGATTACACTGTTGTCAAAACTTTCTCTTCAACAGTATTATATAAAAAAGTTTTGATCGCTTCTTCTATTTGTTCGTATTCAAGCAGGAAACCATCATGGCCATAAGGTGAATGAATAGCCCTATATTCTGCATACGGAATATGCGCCGCTAAAAATTCCTGCTCAGATGGCGGAAACAAAAGATCACTGGAAATAGCGATCACCAATGCTTTTGCTTTTATTTTTTCCAAAGCCTTTTCAGCACTTTCCCGGTCACGGCCTATATTATGTGCATCCATTCCTTTGCTTAAAAAATAATAGCTGAATGCATTAAAGCGTTTGGCCAGTTTTTCTCCCTGGTATTCCTGGTAAGATTCAGCGCTGCGTTCTGTACTCTGTAAATTACCCGAAGTTATTTTTTGCGTGAGTTTATAGGTATCATAGCTTCTGTAAGAAAGCAACGCAATGGAACGCGCTGTTTTCATTCCGTCCAAACCTGCATCAACATGCTGCTCTTTCCATGTACTGTCGTTTTCAATAGCAAAACGTTGTGAAGCATTGAAGGCAACGCCCCATGCTGAATGAAAAGCATTGGTTGCAATGGGAAAAATATATTCAAACGATTTAGGTTCTTCAATTGCCCATTCCAGCAATTGTTGCCCGCCCATGCTGCCGCCAATACCGATATGAATTTTTTCTATGCCGATATGATCTTTCAGATGCCGGTAGGCACGAACCATATCGCGCGTAGTAAACCACGGGAAATCATGATACCATGAATTATTGGTTTTGGGATTGATATCAAAAGGAGAGATGCTGCCATAACAACTGCCCGGCATGTTCACACAAACAATGAAATATTTTTTTGGATCGAAGAATTTATCATTGCCTACAAGACCTCCCCACCATTCTGCGGGATCGCTGTTGGCAGTTAATGCGTGAAATATCCAGACTACATTATTCTTCTCTTCATTCAATTTGCCGTGTGTTGTATAAGCAAGATGAAACCTGTTTAATACAGCACCATTTTCCAGCCTGAATGGTTTGTTATATGTGAATGTTTTTGACATGATTTTGGTTTACAAGTTCACATGTTTACGAGTTCATGAGTTTGGCTCATCCCGGCGTAAACTTTAATTTTAAAGTTCGTTCACGGTTCACATTCCTGCGGTTTAACCCGTGAACTTGTGAACCTGTGAACATTTGAACTTTCAGGACAAAAATTACAACACTAACGACTTTGCAAATACAGCTTCGAAAGCCTGTTCGAAATCTGCTTTAATATCATCAATATGTTCAATGCCCGCGCTGATGCGAACAAGATTCGGTAATACGCCTGATGCTTCTCTTTCTTCATCACTCAACTGCTCATGTGTGGTAGATGCAGGATGAATAGCCAATGTTTTTGCATCGCCCACATTTGCCAAATGGCTGATGAGTTTTAATGAATCAATAAACTTGCGACCGTTTTCTAACCCACCTTTGATTCCAAACTGCAATACGCCACCCGCGCCATTGGGTAAATATTTTTTTGCAAGCTCGTTATACGGACTGCTCTTTAATCCGGGATACCAAACAAATTCAACCTGCGGGTGTTGTTCAAGCCACTGCGCCAGTTCTAATGCATTGTCAACGGCGCGCTGAACACGTAAGCTTAATGTTTCCAAACCTTGTAAGAACAGGAATGAATTGAACGGGCTGAGTGATGGTCCGAAATCACGCAAACCTTCTACCCTTGCCCGTATAGCGAATGCAACATTTGGCATACCCAGCGGATTTCCTTCACCAAAGATGTCCCAGAATTTTAAACCATGATAGCCTTCACTTGGTTCAGTGAACTGTGGAAATTTCCCGTTGCCCCAATTGTAATTACCACCATCAACAATTAATCCGCCTATGCTTGTTCCGTGGCCGCCTATCCATTTGGTTGCAGATTCAACCACAACATGTACACCCCATTCGATCGGTTTAAACAAATAACCACCTGCACCGAAAGTATTATCAACTATCAAGGGCAGATCATACTCTTTTGCCAGGGCAACAAACTTTTCAAAATCCGGAATATTCAAACGCGGGTTGCCGATTGTTTCTAAATAAATTGCTTTTGTATTTTTATCAATATGCTTTACAAAAGATTCAACATCGTCGCCATCTGCAAAGCGTGCTTCAACGCCTAATCTTTTAAAGGCAACTTTAAACTGGTTGTAAGTGCCGCCATATAAATAGGTGGTGGAAATAAAATTATCTCCGGCCTGCAGAATATTATTCAATGCAAGAAATTGAGAAGCCTGGCCCGAACCTACAGCCAATGCAGCAACGCCACCTTCCAGCGCAGCTATGCGTTGTTCCAGCACATCGGTTGTAGGATTCATGATGCGCGTATAAATATTTCCGAATTGTTTTAAACCAAAAAGATTGGCTGCGTGCTCCGTATTGTCGAAGCCGTAAGAAGTTGTTTGATAAATGGGGACGGCCCTTGCTTTTGTGGTAGGATCAATTTGTTGCCCGGCATGCAATTGCAGTGTTTCAAAACGATAGCTCATAAAAATTTTTTTGTGTGAAAGATGAAATTGAGAATTGTGAAAGCGTATTGCCTTGTTTTAGTTAGTGAAAATTGTTTAAATAAAAACGGGATGAACCCGGTACGGGGGATTATATAGTTATGGCTTGCGCCATACAACAGCAAATACAACAACCGGCAACGATAGCTGCATGTGTAATTGTATTATTAATATTTTGCTGTGCGTGCATAAGTAAAGAGGTAAATGCTTTGCAAAAGTAAATGAGATTTCTATTTATCACTTAAAATTTTTTTAATTGATTGTTAAGTGTATGTCACTTTCTTTTATCTTAAGTAACAAATATTTTTTATCGCTCATGGCCGCGGAGCCTCGCTCATGCAATCCCGCAATTAACGCATACGCGTCAGGTTAAGAAATAGCAGTAATCGTTTTAAATATAAAACCAGCTTGAGTTTCAGAGTAATTAGCGCCTGTAATTTCAGGTTGTTACCAGTTGTCACAAAAGGCGAAAACAGCCCCGGTGAGACAACGAAGCCATGCGGCTTGAGCATACAATAACTGTATTTAAGTGCTGCATAAGAAAGTTAGCTTGCCTATGCGCAATTAGCGGGTCTGCCTGCGGTTCTTTGGCAACGGCGAAACCGTATTGCTGCAATTCCGCTGTTGGCGGAACCGAATCCGCCTGAGGCGGACGCCTAACGCATGAACCGGTGTAACCTGTGCAACACGCTGCCAGTTACTTTAACCGGTTGTATAGCTTAGCTACTTTCTGCGGATTGCAAATCTGCTATTCTGATTTTTTGCGCCGTTTCACCCTTTTTCCATTGCTGTATTACCCGGCAAAATTGCTTACTTCAACAACTGCATCAGCAAAGGCCTGCGGGGCTTCCTGGGGTAAGTTATGCCCTATGCCGCCACTGATGATTTTGTGAGTATACCTGCCGGTAAATTTGCCGGCATAGGCACCAGCCTCAGCATGTGGTGCACCGTTGGCATCCCCTTCAAGTGTAATGGCAGGCACACTAATAACCGGACTTTGTGCAAGCTGTTTTTCCAGGTCATCGTATTTTGGCTCTCCAGGCACTAAACCTAAACGCCAGCGGTAATTATGCACCACGATGGCAACATGATCCGGGTTGTCAAATGCCGCCGCGGACCGATCAAATGTAGCATCGTCGAAATTCCATTTGGGTGAAGCAAGTTTCCAGATAAGTTTTGCAAAATCATGCCTGTATTTTTCGTAACCCAGCCGGCCACGTTCCGTAGCAAAATAATATTGGTACCACCATTGGAGTTCAGCGGCTGGCGGCAAAGGCATTTTACCGGCTTCCTGGCTGCCGACCAGGTATCCACTTACTGAAACTATGCCTTTGCAGCGTTCCGGCCAGAGAGCGGCGATGATATCCGCGGTCCTCGCTCCCCAATCAAATCCTGCAATCAGTGCTTTTTTAATCATTAATGCATCCATTAAGTTGATAATATCGAGCGCAATAGCCGACGGCTGTCCGTTTCTCAATGTCTCATGTGAAAGAAAGCTTGTTGCGCCATACCCGCGCAGGTAAGGCACAATCAAACGATATCCTTTATTTGTAAGCATCGGAACTACATCTATAAAACTGTATATGTCATAAGGCCAGCCATGTAAAAGAATTACCGCAGGGCCGCCGGCAGGGCCAGCCTCTACATATCCAACATTCAAAAGACCGGCATCAACCTGTTTTACCGGGCCGAAAGACGAATGCCTGCCTGGTTTCATTATTATAGGATTTGCCTTTATTGTTTGTGCTACAGCGGAACTTAATAAGCCGGTTTGCGTAGCCACCACCGGGAATGAAGCAGCAATTTTAATAAACTGCCGCCGGTTTTGTTCTTTATTCTGCATTTGTAAAAGGTGTATACGTTTTCAATTCTTCAATCAAAGACCAGGAAGGCTTCATAAGATGAAGGCAATCAATGCAGGCTATTTCGTATAAACGACGCACGCTGCCTGTTTTACTTTGCTTAACGCAATGATCTGAAAGATGCACGTAATTCTTCAGCAAGTACCTGCGGTTGCTCCCATGCCGCGAAGTGGCCGCCCTTGCTGAGCTGGTTGTAATAAATGAGTTTGGGATAGGCCTGCTCAGTCCAACTCCGTGGGGCAGTATAGATCTCGTCCGGAAAAGCGCTCACCGCAGTAGGGATAGCAACACCTTTCGGGGCGAAAAAGGCAAGCTTGCTTTCCCAATACAGGCGGGCCGATGAGACTGCCGTCTTCGTCAGCCAATAGAGTGTGATGTTGTCGAGGATATCATCCCGGGTAAGACCTTCTTTCTGTCCATCGAAGACACGTGCGATGAGCTTATAGCTTTGGTCATCGTGGTCGAGCATCCAGGCGGCCAGGCCGACAGGTGAGTCCTCAATCGCGTAGAGGGTCTGGGGGCGATGAGTCATCTCCCCGGCATAACCCAGGCCGTTCTTGTAGAAAAAGTCGAGCTGATCCCATGCGCGCTTTTCGTCTACTGAAAGGTTGGATGGAGGTGGGTCGCCGTGCTCAAGTGCCTTCTCAATATCTGCGGGAACAGTGGCCGGCATATTGGTATGAATCCCTATCAATCCGGGAGGTGCCAGCAGGGCCATCTGCTCGGTAACAGCATTTCCCCAATCACCGCCCTGGGCCACAAACCGTGTATATCCGAGGCGCTTCATCAGCACGATCCAGGCTTTTGCGATGCGAACAGGATCCCATCCCAGGGTAGTTGGCTTGCCTGAAAAACCGTGGCCGGGAAGTGAAGGTATGACTACATCAAAAGCGTCTTCAGCCTTTCCGCCATAGGCAACAGGATCTGTAAGCGGGCCAATGATCTTCAACTGCTCGATGATCGAGCCTGGCCAGCCATGCGTGACGATGACGGGCAGAGCGTTTGGATTTTTTGAGCGGACCCATATGAACTGAATATCGATCCCGTCGATCATGGTCACAAACTCCGGTAAGGCGTTCAGTTTCGCTTCTATCTTGCGCCAGTCATAATCCTTCGCCCAATAGTCGGCGAGTTTCTTCATCGTCGCGAGCTGCACGCCCTGGGATTCATCATTAACGATTTCCTTATCAGGCCAACGTGTTGCCAATATACGTTGACGGAGGTCGGCAAGTTCAGCATCAGGCACGTGAACCTGGAAAGGACGAATCGAATCATTGGATACAACCTGTTGCGAAGGACTATTTTGGGCATTGCCTAATGCGCTTTGTAAGACCAACGCTCCCGTGACCATTGAACTGGCAAGAATTGTTTTGCTTTTTTTCATTGTTTTTATTTTTAGATTTAAATATGCCTTGGTAAACATATCCGGTGTTTTATATAACGACAAGGGTGAAACAGGCGACTGAACTAAACTGCCCTTAAAGCAATCCATTTAAACTTAAAAATTTCTGAGCGCTGATGAAGTGCTTCTTTCCAATTCCCGATCCCCTGTACTGTAGCGCATGCAATAAAGCCAGGCACCTTGCGGCTTGTTCAATTAAGGGGGTCAAACAAATCAATATCAATTAAACCCTTTTCCCTATCGTTGGCGCTCTCCCACTGCTCATAACTGCATTGTTCAGGCTGAATACACAAGACCCGTTTAAGGTGTTTCTAACCGGCTGCGATGTTTTATGTGGCTGTATATGGATCAATTTGGTGTCTGTAATTAGCCACTCTAAATATAATAATATTAAATAATGATAAAGAAAAATATTAAAAATTTCTATCATTTCCTCTACCGGGTGGTGCCCTTCCCAACCGGCGTGAGTATGCAGCAAAACCTGTTTGCATGGCGTGCCTTGTTCATACCGTTATAATTAAAGGATCAGGCAAACTAATGTCAATAATCCCTTCATGCCAGTGACATAATAATATCAGGATCCCGAACAATGGCTATCATCTTAATAACAGAGAGCTTATTTCTTCGATATAACTTCGATATTTCTTCGATCCAATAGATCGAAGAAACATCGGCTTTATTTCGATTATTTTTCGTAGAAATAAGCCTAAACCTCTGTATTTGGTTATCAATCCTTATGGCAATGTTATTAAGTTAAGGGATTTCGTGATGTCGAATTCCAGACCTGTAGGTTTCAAAACAAAAAATAAAAATGACGTCTTTTCGAAGGAGCAATTGAATAATCATTTTCGTTTATCTAAGATTCTTTGCGACTGAGAATTGCGAAGCAATCATTGAAGCCTTTGAAAATTAATTATTGCCGAAATAATCTCTTAAAATTCAGACCGTATAAAATTCGGGAGACCTCTCCTCACGTCGAGGTCACGTTCACAAAGTTTAATTACCAAATCGAAAAACGCCATTTATAAGTGCGGATGAGCGTGATGCAAGTGATAGTGTTTATACAGGAAGTATTCAATTGGTTTCGTGAATTGAATAAAACACCAAACGCCACTTATGAAACTTACCAAAGGGCAGTAAAACATATCGATCCTGAAATTTGCGCCAATGCAGTAATATGCTTAATAAAGATCGTTACTTATTTGCTGCACAAACAAATTGAACAACTTGAAAAAGCTTTTATTAACGAAGGTGGTTTAAGGGAAAAAATGACGAAAGCGCGGTTGTTGCAGCAGAGAAGGAAGCATCAGGCATAACAGCAGGTAGCGTAATATAGTTGTGAAACCGCACAGTCCTCCGGCAAAGACACATAGCTAAAGGAGACTGTGCGGTGAAGAAAAATAAAGTAGATGTTTTAATAAGCCGGAACTTTAAACATATTGTGAATGTGTACAGGATCCGTGGCTATAATTCTGTAAATTTATGTTTAGGATATTCAACACTTGACATTCGTTCACCAAAAGAAATTGCAGGCAATGAAAACGACTGATAAAAAAATAAAAGAGTTTGATACCGTGCAAACTTTTAGAGAAATTAAGGATGAAATCTCAAAGGATATTCAGGGAATGAACTTTGAGCAATTAAATGAATATTTAAATAAGACTAAATTAAAACAAAAACTTCCTGATATAAAAGCCGAACCCTAACAAATGGGCAATAACCAATGTATGGAAACGAAGAAACCGATTAAAGAAAAGGAGTTATTTGGTTTTCCTTCCCCCACAATGGTGTGTCACGAATGAAAAATTAATAATTGTTTGCTTTAGCGGGTGCAGAAAAATCCCCGGGAATTTTTTAGATCCTCCGGGGATTATACAGCAGATGTTCAGGTTACTCCTGTTTATGGTGCAGTTGCAACTGCTGAGCCGGGACATAACCCGTCTCCAATTTTAATAAGCATTTCAATAGCTCCTTTTAAAAAAGGGTTTTTTACGATTTTTTCCAAAAGTTCCAAACCTTCTTTTGCAGCCGGCCAGGCCGTACAGAAATTAACACTTGAAGGGTTTGCAGTAAGGGATACATCTTTGATGTTTGCTTTTGTGATCATTGCTTTTGATTTAGGCTGCCTACTCTAAAAACCTTTTCGGCTTACGGTATGTGATTTACACATAACAAACTTATTCTTATACCGGTTGTATTAAAACAGTACATCACCCATCGCGGTTACCGTATTTTTCACTATAGATAGATATTTGCTCTTGTGAAAAGACACTATCAACCTGAGTTCGGGTTAAGCAGCTATTAATTTGCTGATTTAATTGAGCGATAAGAGCAGGATTAGTTTCTTCAATATCTGTTTTGATAGAAGGTTTTTTAGGAAAGAAAGAATAAGCAGCAACTGCTCCCATTATATTTAAAACAAATCCGGCAACACTACGATGTCTTGTACTTTGTTTTTTGAATTCAACTCAAAATGATTACAAAAATCATCAACACTTACAAAAATTTCTGCAACTTTGTCCGAGAAAAGTAGAGTGCTCATAATTGATTTATTAAATTGATTGTCAACTATTTTCCGCTTTTCTTCTTCTCAACAACTATTTTTAATCTATTTCTTATCCCGAACTCAGGTTTATACTTAACCCGGACTCCTGTTATTAAATTATTCGCCAGGCAATGCAGTGAATATCAAAAAATGAAAGTATTATCAAAACTTACTGTACAAAAAGTATATCAAAGGTTTTCATTTGAGGAAGATATAAAACAAAAATTAAACAATAATTACCAGCCATGTTGTAAAACCATTTACTTTATTATTTGCAATTCATTCAAAACTCATTATCGGAAAGGTTATTTAATAAGTAATTATCTCCTGCATGGTATTAACAATCTGTGGCACGGTATTAACACCATAATAGAATCAATGAAATATAATAGGTCCTTATTTTTCTTTTCAATTATTTTTTGCAACTCTTTAATAATCCCATTATTTACTAAAGCTCAAAAACCATTGGATCATGATACAACTTATTATGTAACCTATCCAGGTACGCTTGTAGGCCGCTTTTATTTTTCAAAAAAGTATGCCTCTTTTACTTTGCCGGCTGCAAATGATGGTCAGGATCTTGAATACAAAGCAAATACTCTGCGAACTATGGGTATTGGCGCAACCTATAACAATCTTACAATAAATCTTGCTTATGGTTTTAGTTTTCTGAATAATGATGATGATAAAGGCAAAACAAAAAGCATTGATCTGCAGGCTCATTTATTTCCACATAAGTGGGCTTTGGATTTGCTGGCAATAAGGCATGAAGGATTATCTTTTGAACCAAAAACTGATGATGATTCGGATAATAATTATTACCGGCCTGATATACAACAACTGTTTATCGGCTTTTCCGGTTACCGGGTATTCAATCCGCAAAGATTTTCTTTTAATGCTGCTATGACGCAAAATGAATGGCAAAAAAAATCTGCCGGCTCACTATTATTAGGCGGCTTAGTTTATTATGGACAAATAAAAGGCGATAGTTCGCTGATACCAAAGCAGGATGAAAATTATTTTCCTAAGGCTGCAGGCATTAACAAGGTAAATTTTTTTAGTATTGGTGTGGGAGGTGGTTATGCTTATACTGTAGTAATTGCAAAACACTTTTATATAACCGGTTCAGGAATTGTAAATCTTAATGCTGATTTTTCAACTGTGCAGGATATGAATGATAAAGCAAATAAAACCACGCTGAAACCTACTGCCATTTATAAAGCGGCTGTTGGATATAATAGTGACTCATGGGATATAAGTGCCACCTGGGCTGCAAGCGATATATGGGTAAAAGGAGATTATTTTTCTAATGACTTTTCAATACCCACAGGAAATTACCGTCTTATCTTTTCGAAAAAAATAGCACTAAAAAAACATTGAGCTTTGAGATTACTGCCGGGCAGATAATTTAGATGCACCTGCCGGGGGCCCGTTGCAGGCTTCTTTAAACAACTGGTCTTATCTAAATTTTCTTATGCATTGAATCGAATAGAGATTTTTATCATCAAAACGCAGGTTCTCCAATGCCCAAAATTATACAATAAAGATCTGGCAAGCCTGAAATTTTACATCCTGATTTATTATTAATCTATCTTCAACCACTATTCATATTTATATAACAATGTTAGCTGTTAGCAGAACCAAAATAAGACTGAATCCCGATTATAAAAAAGTAATACCCAGATTTTTTAATACAGGAAACGAACGCTCCGGCATACTGATAAACAAAGTAGTGCTGATGAATGAGGAAGATGCCCAGCGCCTGTTGACGCATATTTTAAATGAATTTGCCAGCCGTTACAGGAATATTCAATCCATCTTTCAAAAGCATTTCAGTTTAATAAAATATTTATTGCCTGATGACGTACAGCAAAGCCTGTCAGAAGAAAAAAAATTACTGATCGGTTCTTATTTTACAATGGAATATTCCATCGAAGCCGCTGCGTTGTTTAATCCTTCTGTTATCGAAGATCCTGATCAGGAAGGTGTAATGCCCGGTCAAAAAAAAGTGATCATTAGCTTCAGGGCAACCGGTGAAAGCCATATTTCTTCCGTGGTATTTAAAAAAGGCATATTCAACGAAAACGGGATGATCTCCTTTGAACCATCGGGTAAGTTTCTTGCTGAAGGTTATGTTACCGAACTTGAAAATGACAACAGGGCCGGGTTAACTGATATATTATCTAAAATGGCTTTACCTGAAGATATACTATCCGGCATATTAAACCAGTTGCATAATCAGCTTCCTTATAAAGATATTGAGGTTATTTTAAAGAACGCCTTACAAAAAATTGAATCATCCGGCGAAAAAAATAAACTCTGTTATGATATTCTTCACAGGCTTAATACCTGCTACGAACTACAGTTTCCTCCTGAATCAGATCTTTCTGAAAGAGTTATTTTTCCGGTAACATTAACTGAAAAGAATGGAATAGAAGATGCGCGTTTTGTAAAATTTGCAGATGACGATGGCTCATTCACCTATATAGGTACCTGTACTGCTTATGATGGTACTTTTATTTTGCCGCAACTGATTATTACAACAGATTTTCGTTTATTTAAAATTTCACGTCTTTACGGTAAAGCAGCAATCAACAAAAACCTGGCTTTATTTCCCAAAAAGATTAATGGGCGGTATGCAATGATCTCACGTATTGACGGGATTAATAATTATATTATGTTCTCAGATAACCTGTATATGTGGGAAGAAGCTGTTTTATTGC
Organism: Bacteroidota bacterium; assembly: GCA_013289015.1. Taxonomy (GTDB): domain Bacteria; phylum Bacteroidota; class Bacteroidia; order Chitinophagales; family Chitinophagaceae; genus Parafilimonas. Next base: position 22,193 of record JABDAV010000040.1, read on the forward strand.
AACAGCCGAAATATCCATGGGAATATGTACAGGTAGGAAATGCGGGCTCGCCTGTTGAAACAGAAAAAGGATGGCTGCTTATTACACATGGCGTTGGGCCAATGCGCAAATATTGCCTTGGTGCAAGTTTGTTTGATCTAAATGACCCAACAATAGAATTAGGACGTTTAAAAGAACCATTGTTAGTGCCCGAAGAAGATGAAAGAGATGGTTATGTGCCTAATGTGGTGTATTCCTGCGGATCTATTATTCATGGTGATAAATTATTCATTCCGTATGCTGTATCTGATCATGCTTCCACTTTTGCTACGATTCCGCTACAGGAATTGTTAGATGAAATAATGGGGAGCAAAGAGTAATCCGGCTTATTGTTAACCGTAAAACAGCAGACATCAAACATCAGATTCCAGGCACCTTACCTTTCGCCTCTTCCATTGGTATGCGATTTAATAGCATTACTATTTCATTTATATAAGATAGCAGGCTTTCTGTTTAACCGGCGGTAAATTATATTAAAGACTGTTGCGCCTTCGTGCTATTTGCTGGTATAAGCTAATGTACCTGGTTGCCATTACTCCGCTGCTGAATTTATTTATTGCATGTGTGCGGCATTTGTGGCGGCATATGCCGGTTATATGAGTAACGGCCATAACAGCTGCTTCAATATTGTTTACTAAAAAGCCTGTTTCACCATCAATAATTAATTCTTTCATAGATCCTCTTTCAAAAGCGATTACAGGCGTACCGCACATCATGGCTTCTGCTACACTTAAGCCAAATGGTTCTTCAAAACTAATGGGGTGTAAAAGCGCCGAAGCACTACCTAATAACTGGTTGCGTTGTTGCGGGCATACATTTCCCAAATAAACAACGGAATTATCATTAAGATAAGGAACAACTTTTTCTTCGAAATAACTTTGATCCTGTATAAGTCCGCAAAGAATTAGTTTTTTATTTGATTGAATAGCTATCTGAATGGCTTCATGAGTTCCTTTGTGCGGATGTATTCTTCCAAAATATAACAGGTAATCTTCTTCCCCTTTTCCAAAGTCAAATTGTGCTTCATCCAGTCCATTATAAACAGTGGCTAAATATTGCAGGTCAGGATGCCGGTCGCTGTTGCTGATAGAAACATAATGCGAGTGTGCATTGTATTTTTTAAATACAGGAACAATGTCTTCTGAAGAAAAACCATGTATAGTAGTTATAACAGGTGTGCGGATTAAAGCGGAATAAGTAAGTGGTAAAAAATCTAAATGATTGTGAATAACATCAAATTCGGATGCCCTTTCCATTAAGTTAGAGATATGCAGGCATTCAGCCACTTTTGCATCAGCCTGGTATTCACCCAACGGCTTTTTCCAAACTGAATTTAGTGTTGCCTGTGTAACAGAATCTCCGGTAGCAAATAATGTTACATCCATTCCCTCTTTTACCAGGCCTTCCGTTAGTACAGATGCAACCTGTTCCCAGGGTCCGTAATTTCTTGGCGGTGTGCGCCATGTAAGCGGTGCTAAAACGGCTACTTTCATGCTTTTAATTCTAAAGCCACAACCATATGTGATATCCAGTAAGCTAAGGTGCTTTCTGCACCCTGGTTTAAATTAATTTCTTTTCTGTGTAATCCATCGGCGCACCCGCCTGTTGTTGGATCATATAAAGATACTCCAAGGTCGTTTTTACCAAGAAACCATTGGTAGCTTACATACATGCGTGAAAGATATTTATCATCGCGCGTAATTCTGTAAGCCTGCTGATAAAAAAGAACCATTGCCATCGCATCAATGCCTTGCTGGTCAAACTTTGCGAAGGTCTTTTCTTCCCGTCTGCACCACCCATGGTTGCCTATAGGGCTTAATATTCCATGATGAAATACTTTTGATTCTAAAAACTCCATAGATTCAAAAGCAACAGACAAATAAGTTTCATCAACAGTAATTTCATACGCGTTTAATAAAGCAAGCGGTAATATGGCATTATCATACGTAAGAATGGGTTCAAACCAATGCCAGTCACCTGCTTTATTGGCTTCATACATGCTGAGCATTTTATCGGCAAGCTTTATTACCAGGTTGCGTTTTATATCATCAGGATAATTATATTTTATAAACTGGCAAATACCAACGACAGAATTAGCAATTCCGCGTATGGAAACCAGCTTATCAATATGGCAATACGCTTTGGAAAATATACCCGTTCCCATTTTACTTAGCAGGATGGATGGTCCTTCATTAATAAGAAAACCAAGTGCCATAACGGTTCTGCCAAATGAATCTTCTGAGCCGCGTTCTTCTGTAGCAACTTTGGTATAATTCATAAAGTTTTTAAACTCACCATTGGTTGTTTGCATATAATGAATAAAACTCAGATAAACCTGCAGTGGCGGCAGTCCTGCTTTATCCGTTATATTCCTGCAAGCCAGTACTGATAATAACAGCGCACGGGAATTATCATCTATACAATAACCTTCTTTGCGGTTGGGAACATTGAATATGGCATGCTGGATTATACCGGTATCATCGGTTAAATTCTTTATGTGCGAGAAATTGATCTCCGGCAGATCTTTAAACTGAAATGCTTCCTTTGTTGACAGATGTTTTGCTTTTGCTGTTTCCATTATTTGTTCCTTTATTAAATTTATATATAAGCCGGCTGTTCCGGTATAAGTACAGCAGTTTCCAATATTTCGCTGAATAATTTTGCATGTTCTTTACTTACTTTTCCCCAGGTCATATCCCTGGTCTTTGCAAGTGCATTGTTATTCATTTCTTTTTGTAGCCAGGGATCTTTCAGTATGCGTATAGCCTGTTCAGCTAACTCGCTTTCTTCAGCGGTTGTAAGTATAACACCTGTTTTTTCATCAAGCATTTCTTTTGCCAATACAAATGAATTAGAGATAATAGCACAACCGGCACTCATGGCATATAAGAACGTACCGCTTACAGCTTGTGCCGGATCTTTTGATGTAAATAAGTAAATATCTGTTAATGCTAAGTACTCCATTAATTTCCCGGTGGGTATATATTCATTAATCAACCGCACGTTTTGTTGTAATCCATTTTCTTCTATTAATTGCTGCAAATAAAGCCTATACTTTTCTCCTTCCTGTTCCAGTAAATTGGGATGCGTTTGCCCTAAAACAACGTATAGCGCATCCGGAAAAGCAGCACTGATTTCTTTCATCGCTAAAATGCCTTTTTCAATTCCCTTATTGCTGCTAAGCAAGCCAAATGTTGTAAGCACCCTTTTATCTGCAAGCCTGTATTTTACTTTTAATTCATCGGCATTTGTAATACTGTTTGCATGTGTTCCGTGAGCTATAATTATAATTTTATCTGCGCTTACCTGGTAATCCTGTTTTATTATATGGGCAGAATTTTTCGTCATCACTATAACCTTACAGGCAAGCAATGCAATTGACTGAACAACAGAAAGCATTTTGGCCGAAGGATTGGGAAGAACAGTATGAAAACGAATAATAAAAGGCTTTTCCAGCATTGATAAAAAACCAAGTAAATATTCACCAAGTTCTCCGCCATACAAGCCAAATTCATGTTCTATAAAAACCAGTTTAACAGCAGCATCATTATTGATGGCGATAGCTGTTTCAATGCATGCATCCAACTGGTGACCATTCATTGTACTGCTTGCAGGATATTTATATAATGCTGCATTGGCTTTTTTATCTAAAGCGCAAACCTCAATAGATATTCCGGGTATTAATATAGAATTGATCGCACGTATCAAATCTCTGGTAAAACTTGCTATGCCGCATTTTTTTGGAGGGAATGTGCTTAGGAAAAGAATTTTTGTTTCGGGGATAAATGCTGTCATAATTCCAAATGATTAACAGGTTACTAATTAAAGACAGTGAACAATAAGATTCCTCAATTGCTAACTGTATTGCTGCAATTTTTTATAGGAACAGTGCATCATTTTTATGCGTAAGATTCTGTTCTGGAAAGAAAACCGGAAGTAAGGAGATAATGTGTAAGACGGATGTTCGAAAAAAATTAAATTATTATGTGCTTGTTCCGGCGAATGAAGTAAATATAGTTAATTTAATCTACAAGGTTGTATAATACTTTACTGCGTTCATCATGGTCAGCATTAATGTAATTCAAAGTCACAATGTGCCAACATCTAATGGAATAATTCACTCTGTGGATACAGTGATGATGAAAAATTAGTTCAGAATTAATTCTCATACAACCACAGGCGCAAACCCGTGGTTTTACGTATAAAGTTTTAAGTTAGCTAATAACAAATATGCTTAAATACACAGTGTGCATGAAGTTCTTTACGTAGATTATCTGCGGTATATGCTTAATACTTTTTAATCTTATTTTTCTGCCAGGTAATGCTATGGCATAAGCTTTATAATGTGCAATTTGTTGAAAAGAAGAATTATATAATATACAAAGTCTACTTCAAACCAGCGTACGCCAAAATTAGCGCTTGAAGGATGCTGATGATGATCATTATGATAAGCTTCGCCCATCATAATAACATCAACCGGTAATAAATTACGTGAAGTGTTCTTTTGTTTGAAATTGATGTATCCATATTTGTGTGCAAACCAGTTAATGATAGCACCATGCAAAGGGCCCATTGCGATTGTTAAAGGCAGCAACAAAAACAACCATGGCGTGGAAGCATAGGCTATGTAAAATGCAGTATATGCAAGTACCCAAAGTATTTTTGACAGGCCTGAATTGGCAACTTTGTCAAAAGCAGGCCAGTCAGGAAGATTTTTTAGAAATTGTTGTTCCGGCTGAATTTGCTTTTTTAAAATATTTGAATAAACAGTTTTTGTATGCCACATCATTGCAAATAAATTGGAGAAATATTTTGGAGAATGCGGATCTCTCTCTGTATCTGTATAAGCATGATGCATTCGATGCAGGATCCCGTATGCATACGGGCTCAGGTAAGAAGAGCCTTGTGTTATATAAGCAAATACGTAAAAGAACCTTTCCCAGAATTTACTCATGGTAAATGCGCGGTGCGAAGCATAACGATGATCAAAGAAAGATTGCGAAAAAAGAGAGAGGTACCATTGCGCTATAAAGAAATATAAAATTATCATCTTAAGAGTTTTAATCAAAAGAATCGCTTATGCAATTAGTATTTGCATCATCTTCAAAGTTCCATCGGCCGGCTTTTATAAGCCTTACATAATTTTTAAAAAATGTTACATCTTTTACAGCTGTTTTAGTAGCGGAAGATTGTGTATTAAAGTTGTGGCTCATTATAAATGATTCATTTTGAGTAGCTGCATACTCATTTGCAAGTGGTTTATCCCAATTGTTCAGGAACCCATCCGCAGCAGCACACTTCTTCCACCTTTGTACATTGCAATAACTATGTAAACAGAAATTATGGTATTATATAATTACCGGTTGCAGTAGCTGTAAATAATATAACTTATTGAAAGTATTGTGTAACAGTTTGCAGCTTAAACATGTACAACTTTGCTTATAAATCCAACGGGGAATTCGATGAAAAATGCGTTCTGATTTTTGAAACTCCACACCTAAGGTTGCGCCTCTACTGGCGCAACCTTAAAATGTCTCCCGAAAAATCAGAAGAATGTGTTTTTTACTTTAGTAATAATATTTTCAGCACCTGTTTCTTTAAATAAACTTTATATAACAATGAAAGCTTTAATTTATCATGGACCCGGAAATAAAGCATGGGAAGAAAAACCTAAGCCGGTAATTCTTGAATCAACAGATGCAATTATAAAAATTTCAAAGACCACTATCTGTGGAACTGACCTGCACATTCTTAAAGGAGATGTGCCGGAAGTTATTGATGGTAGGATATTAGGACATGAAGGCGTGGGCGTTATAGAAGAAACAGGCAGTGCTGTTACGGAATTTAAAGCAGGTGATCATGTTTTGATATCTTGTATTACTTCTTGTGGTAAATGCGAATACTGCAAAAAAGGAATGTATTCTCATTGTGAAAAAGGAGGATGGATATTAGGCCATTTGATTGATGGAACACAGGCCGAATATGTAAGAATACCTTTTGCAGATAACAGCCTTTATCATATTCCTGAAAATGCGGATGAGGAAGCATTGGTAATGTTAAGTGATATTTTACCTACAGGTTTTGAATGCGGTGTTTTGAACGGACAGGTAAAGCCTGGTGATACCGTCGCAATAGTTGGCGCCGGCCCGGTAGGCCTGGCAGTATTGATTACTGCGCAATTTTATACACCTGCAGCAATCATTATGATTGATATTGATGACAACCGTTTGAATGTTGCCAAAACGTTTGGAGCAACCCGGATCATTAACAGCGGGAATGAAAACGCTTTTGAAAAGATAATGAGCATTACCCAAAACAAAGGTGTTGATGTGGCAATTGAAGCGGTTGGCATTCCCGCCACTTTTGAGTTATGCGAATCAATCATAGCGGCGGGAGGACATATTGCCAATGTGGGCGTTCATGGCAAAAGCGTTAACCTGCATTTGGAAACATTGTGGTCGAAAAACATTACTATCACCACACGGCTTGTAGATACAGTAACAACTCCCTTGCTATTGAAAACAGTTAGTTCCAAAAAATTAGATCCTGCTAAATTGATCACGCATCGTTTTGCATTGAAAGATATAATAAAGGCTTATGAAGTATTTCAAAACGCAGCAATAGAAAAAACCTTAAAAGTTGTATTGTCGGATTAAATGATTTTTCCTGTTTTAATTTAAAAAATTCTGTTCATGAATTTAATAATCATAGCTGGATTGATAGCTGCAGCAGGCACTGCTTTTTCTTTTTTACCACAGGCAATTAAAACAATCCGGACAAAAAATACTTCTGGCATATTTTTCTATGTATATTCTCTTTTTGCAATTGATACATTGCTCTGGGTATTATACGGGTGTTGATTATTAATTTACCTGTAATCTTCGCTGTTAGTACAACGCTGATTTTTCAAGTATAATTCTTGTGTATAAAATAAAGTATAAATAGATCTTCATTTAAAAGAAGTGAGCATAATA
>JABDAV010000041.1 GCA_013289015.1 Bacteroidota bacterium
TTTAATGCTGCTTAAAACGCAGTTTGCCAAAAAACCGAAGAACCCGGTGTAGAGGCAATGGCTAATTGATAGTTGATAATGGACAATGCGAAGAGAAGCTATGAGCGATGAGCTACGGGCCGTGAGCTATGTGTGGATTCAGGAGTTAACATCTCACTTCTTACATTTTACATCTTACAGCTCACCGTTCACCGCTTACTGCTCACTGCTCACTGCTATGAACTATCAAACTACATAACAACGATTGACGCCGTCAATGAAACACTAAACCATTCACCCACGGCGCAATAAGCGATGGCATCGCAAACCATTTCTTCATTTTAAAAATTAAACTGCAATGAAAATGAAAACATGCATTGCGGCCCTGCTGTTGCTATGCATGCAAGGCAGGCTGAATGCGCAAACTGCCAGCCCATTAAAGATGGGCGAAACCTGCCCGGATATGGTACTGCATTTTGTAAACGGCAGCAAGCCCGTACCATTATCTTACTATAAAGGTAAAATGGTAATACTGGATTTTTTTTCAGTTATCTGCGGGGCCTGTATACGTGAATTGCCACGGTTAAATGAACTGCAAAAAACTGAAGGCGGTTCCATACAGATCATTATTGTTAGCGAAGAACCTTTACAACAGGTACAGGCCTTTTTTAAAACCAATAAAATAGCTGCTGCCAATACCCTGCCTGTGGTGGTTGCCAATAAACAACTCAGCCGTTTATTTCCGCACAGGCTGTTGCCACACGAAGTTTGGATAGATGCAACCGGTCAGGTACGCGCCATAACACATGCCGATGAAGTAACGGCTTCAAATATTACTTCAATAATGCAGGATAAAAAATTCACGCTTCCGCAAAAGCAGGACCTGCTTGATTTTGATGCATCAATGCCTTTGCTTGAAAACGGCAATGGCGGCAGCATAGACCAGGTGTTTTTTCGCAGTACGCTCAGCAGTTATATTGAGGGTGTGGGCAGCAAAACCGCCATTTACACAAATAGTAATTGTAAGCGATACCTTGCCCTGAACAAGCCCTTACTTTCTTTTTATGAGGAAGCGTTTGAAGGAGCTGTTTTACCTAACCATATAATAACGGAGACAAAGGATCCGGCAGTTTTTAATATTGGTGAAAGCTCACAAACGGATAAGCTGTATTGCTATGAACTGATAACGCCTGTAACCGCTACGGTAAATGAGATACACAACTGGATGAAACAGGATATAGAACGCTGTTTTGGCATTACCGGGAAATTTGAAACCAGGAAAGTGCATTGTTATGCACTGGTAAGAACCGCAAACAGCGATACCGGTTTAAAAAGCAAAACAGACAGCGCTTATACACAGTTCAGCGATGACGATCCAATAAAGAAAATAATGCATGAACCATTGGCTGTTTTGGTTGATGCGCTTAACAATGCCGCCTCATTTTCTTCACCCGTTTTTATAGATAAGACAGGCTATAGCAATGCGGTGGATATGACCCTGCTTATCCGCAATGTGAATGATATACCCGCTTTGCAGGAAGCATTAGCGCCTTACGGTTTAGCACTGGCGGAGGATACGGCTGAAATGAAAATGTTTGTGATTACAGATGCCCTGCCGCAACAGGCAACCGATACTTCTTCATTTTTTTAAACACACAAAACCATACTATATGCATTTAAAATTTATACAACCATGCCTGGCTGTGCTGATACTTACTTTTTTTGTCAGTACACTACAGGCGCAAACCGGCAACACCATAACCGGCTATATTCTTAGTGCGAAAGACAAGTCTCCTATACCGGGCGCAACCATACAACCGGGTGGCAGGAACGCAATGGTAATTACAGACGATAAAGGAAGATTTGCATTAACCGTACCGGATACCCTGTCCGGCATTACCATAAAGCATGAAGGATATGTAACACAGTCAATAAGAATAAACAACAATGATTCGCCCCTGTATATTTTAATGGAAGAAAATGTAAATGTGTTGGGAGATGTTACCGTTTCAACCGGTTATGAGATCATACCAAAGGAAAGGGTTACCGGTTCGTTTACGCAGGTAAATAATAAGCAGTTGAATGAACAGGCCGGCAGTAACATTATCAACCGCTTAAAGGGCGTAGCCAGCAGTGTTTTATTCGACAACAGCGAAAGCAGGCCGTCGCTAACCATTCGTGGTATCAGTACCTATGAGGGTCCTTCAGCGCCGTTGATCGTGGTGGATAATTTTCCTTACGACGGCGATATCAATAACATAAACCCGAACGATGTGGAGAGCATCACGCTGCTGAAAGATGCGGCGGCAGCCTCTATCTGGGGAACGCGGGCAGGCAATGGCGTGATAGTGATCACCACCAAAAAGGGCAGCCTGAACCAGCCTTTCAGCATACAGTTAAACGCCGGTGTAACACTTATAAATAAACCTGGTCTTTCTTACCTGCCCCAGATGAGCTCATCAGACTTTATTGATGTTGAATCGTACTTATTTAACCAGGGCTTTTATAACGAGAACACGTATAACCATGCTGCCTTATCTCCCGTAGTAGAATTGCTGATAAAGAAAAGAGACGGGTTGATAACCCCGGCGGATGCAGATGCGCAAATAAATGCTTTAAAACAGGTGGATGTACGCAATGATTTTGATAAATACATCTACCGGGCCGGGTTTAACCAGCAATACGCCGTTAATATCAGCGGCGGCGGCAATACTGCCGGGTATTATCTTTCCGCAGGCTATGACAAAAATGTGAACGAACTGGATGCAGGCTATAGCCGCATACATATACAATCACAAACGGTATTAAAACCCATGCGGAACCTGCAGGTAAATGCTTCATTGGGATATACCAATAGCATGAATGAGGCAGGCAGGCCCGGCTATGGCGAAATAACTACCATAACCGGCAATGCCTTATATCCTTATGCGCAACTGGCAGATGCAAAAGGCAATCCTTTGCCGCTTATAAAAGATTACCGCGAAACGTTTGTAGACACTGCAGGGGAGGGTCATTTTTTAGACTGGCATTATTACCCTTTGCAGGATTATACGCATGTAAACGCCACAACGGGAACAGCAGACATACTTGCCAACATCGCAATAGAATATAAGATCGTAAAAGGATTAACGGCTTCCCTGCAATATGCATACGAGCGTCAGCAGGTAACGGGAAAAACGCTGTATGATGCGGAAAGCTATTATGCCCGCGACCTGGTAAACCAGTTTACCCAAATTGATTATGGCTCAGGCGCTGTATATTACCCCGTTCCCAAAGGAAGCATACTTGACCTTTCCGATAACCTGCTGTTGAGCAATAACGTAAGAGCCCAGTTGAATTACGGGTATCGGAACAATAAGAATGAATTGCATATACTTGCAGGCTGGGAAACAAGGCAAAGCCATACAACCGGGAATAGTTACCGTACGTATGGCTATGACGATGATGTTTTAAGCTTTACCAATGTTGACCTTGTGAATCCTTATACTTCTTACATAACCGGGTTCGGCAGCTATATACCTTCCGGCAATTCTTTTTCCGATAATTTAAACCGGTTTGTTTCTGTGTATGGCAACGGGGCATACACGTTTAACGACCGCTATGTTTTAACCGGGAGCATACGCAAAGATGCTTCTAACCTCTTCGGCGTAAACAGCAACGACAAAGGCATACCCTTATGGTCTGCCGGGGCGGGCTGGACTGTTTCAAAAGAGCCTTTCTATCACAGTTCACTGGTGCCTTCTTTAAAACTGCGTTTCAGTTACGGGTACAGCGGTAATGCCGATCTCAGCCGGTCTGCTGTTACCACCTTGTCTTATATTTCCAATGCGAGGTATACCAACCTTACTTACGCCAACATTACACAGTTTGCCAATCCTGACCTTGGCTGGGAGATAACAAAGATCATTAATACGGGTGTTGATGTTGGGTTTAAGAACGGGATAGCCGGCGGCAGCATAGACTATTATATAAAGCAGGGATCAAATCTTTTTGGGCCTGCCCCTCTGGACCAGACAACCGGGCTGCAAAGAGCCACAATTACAAAAAACGTGGCGGATATGCTTGCGCACGGGGTAGATGTAGATATGTACATAAAACCTCTTGACAGGAGATTTAAATGGAATATCCACCTGCTGTTTAGTTATAACCTGGGTAAGGTGACCAATTATTTCCTGGAGGACAGCAATGGCGCTGATTATGTAGGCAATTTCGGGATAGCGCCCGTAAAGGGGAAACCTGTATTCTCCCTGATGAGTTTTAAATGGGCAGGATTAAGCCACGATACCGGCGATCCGCAGGGATATGTTGATGGTAAGGTAAGTACAGATTATGATGCTATCTTTAACGGGGGCACAAAACTCACCGATCTTGATTACAACGGTCCGTCGGTGCCGCCTTATTTCGGCGCATTGCATAATGGATTTTCCTGGAAAAATTTTGAACTGGATATAAACATTACCTACCGGTTTGGCTATTATTTCAGGAAGAGCAGCACCAATTACTCCGCACTGTTTTATGGATGGTATGGCAATAAAGATTATGCAGACAGGTGGCAAAAACCGGGGGATGAAGCGCATACAAATGTTCCCTCATTTTTATATCCTGATAATTACAACCGCGATAATTTTTACATCAATTCATCTGCGCTGGTAGAAAAAGCAGATAATATCCGCCTGGAGTATATAAACCTTAATTATACCATAAACAAGGCAAGCCTGAAACAATTGCCGCTGCAAAACCTGAGGTTATACTGCTATATCAACAATGCCGGCATATTGTGGCGGGCAAATAAGGATGGGCTTGACCCGGATTACCCTTCATCATTGAAACCGGGGGCAAATTTCACGTTTGGACTAACCGCCACTTTTTAATTACCATAAAACCATTGAGAATGAAACTGAAAATTATACTGTATGGCGGCATACTGGTTATAATAACCTGCAGCGCCTGCAAAAAATACCTTGATGCCAAATCAAATAAAAGCCTTGTAATTGCAACAAAAATTTCCGATTACCAGGCCCTGTTGGATAACAATACCATTATGAACAGGGTTTCGCCCTCAAACGGGGAGGGGAGCGCCGATAATTATTACCTTAATTACAGTGACTGGGATGCATTGTACAACGATGCCTATAAGAATATCTATGTATGGGGCGACGAGATAACATATGACCTGTTTCCAAACGATTGGGGACAGGCTTACGACCAGGTCTATTTTTGCAACAACGTTTTGGAAGGGCTTGATGTTATTCAAAAAGATAGCAGTAATGCAAACGAATGGGATAACGCGGAAGGCTCCGCATTTTTTTTCAGGGCAAATGCCTTTTTAAAACTGGTGCTCACCTGGGCCAATGCGTATGACAGTGCAACCGCTGGAAAAGAGCCTGGGATACCCTTACGGTTAAATACAGATTTTAATGAAGTTTCTGTAAGGGCGACCATACAGGATTGCTACAACCAGGTACTTAACGACGCAGAGCAGGCCGTTAATCTGTTGCCTGTAAATGCATTATTTGCCACCCGCCCCTCAAAGGCGGCTGCTTATGGGCTGATAGCAAGAACCTGCCTCGCAATGCGCAACTATACCCGTGCCGGGTTATACGCAGATTCATGCCTGCAGTTAAATCATACACTGATCGATTATAACACACTTAATACAGCGGCAAGTTATCCTATAGCCATCTTTAATGCGGAAATGATATTTTACGCGGGCGCCTTTGGAGCAGAACTTAGCAACAGCATCGCAAATATCGATACGGTATTACTTGCTTCCTACAGTGACAGCGACCTGAGGAAAACCATCTTTTTTAAAGACAGGGGAAACGGCACATTTGGTTTTAAAGGAAGTTATAATGGTAACAACAGTTTATTTACGGGCATAGCAGTGGATGAAATGTATCTTATTCGTGCTGAATGTTATGCGAGGGAAAACAATGCAGCGTCCGCTTTAAACGATCTTAATACCTTATTGCAGAACAGGTGGAAAAAAGGAACGTACATACCGTACGAAACAAATGATGCACAACAGGCATTAAACCGGGTATTGGAGGAGCGGAGGAAGGAATTGCCTTTCAGGGATTTGAGATGGATGGATCTGAAAAGGCTGAATAAAGAGCCGGGCAGGCAGGTAACGATAACCCGTTTGTTAAATGGCGCTGTATACACACTGCCTCCAAATGATCCCCGCTATGCCCTGCCTATACCTGCTACCGTGATTGAATTAACAGGCATGCAGCAAAATCCGAGATAACAGAAAAATAAGCAGCTTAACTTAATACGGCATCTAATGTCAATTTGAACAAACAAGTTTGCCGGTATTGAAAAGAGGCAGTCTAAAAAAGACTGCCTCTTTTGCACCTGCTATGGTGTGCTCCTTAGATCTACCTGGTCAATAAAACTGTTCGTGGTAACAGCCCCGCTTGCGGGGATGCCTGCAGGATGATTAGAGCCGTTATCCTGGGCATGTACAGCGCAAACATTTGAGCCCGGATCGCAATCAGGTTCCATGAGCCCAACCTTTGTATAGTTAGCCGCCACGTTTTTATTACCGCTGGCTTCTAATTCGTACCAAAAATAGTCCGCACGGGTCGCTGTTCCAATGGAATGAACAGGAGGTTTAAATGCAAAGGAACAAAACACTCCAAGCAGCAATGCAAATAAAGGCAACCATTGAATTTTCTTTTTCATAATAAAAATTTTTATGTTTAGATACCTACTCTTTTCTACAGGTTTTCGGTTACCCCTGTTTGTTGCAACAAATTATTTTAAGGATAAGTATTACCGGGTTTACTAAATACAGTAACCCTGTCAATAGTTTTTCGTTTGAGATAAATACCTGATAAGGAAAGCGCCAAAAAAAATACATTGAACGCTATATGTTCTTTCCACGATAATTGCGCAATAACGCCCCCGCAGGAACAGGGCAGGTTTGTATCAAAACACACCATTGCAATTAAAAAAGCGGTAAATAAAAACAGCAGGCTGGCAGACGCGTATAAACCCGCAGGCACATAGCGCGGGATAAATAAGAGTACAACCACCATACATTCAGCAACAGGAATACACCAGGAAAGAAAACCTGCATAGCCGCCCAATACAGGAAACCGCGTTAACTGTACCCTGAACACAGCATGCCCTGCCAGCTTGCCGGTGGCCGCGTACACAAATAAGAAAATAAGCAGGAAACGAATGATAGGTATAGCTGTATTCTTTCTCATGTAATATTGATGAATCAGGTTATGCATGGGCAAATGATTCGATAATGTGATACAAGTTTAGGCAGATAGCAGGTAGCATAAATGGCCCGGGATCATTTTTAGTATCAATCCCGTGAAGTTTTAGTATCAGTCCTGGTAAGTTTTGGTACCAGTACCGGAAAAATTAGTATCAATACTAATTTTTTTTAGTATCAATCCCAATGATTAAATCTTCCGGAACCAATATTTTGCAAATAAAAAAATTATGGAAAATGCACACGAAATCTCCTTACAGGAGGCAATTGATCTAACCACGCGCTACAGGGCCAACCAGCCCGCAGGCTGTTCGCTCTCCGAAACCTTCCAGGTGGATGCCATTGAAAAACTTATATCAGCCGGGGGATGTAAATTTTTAAGAATTTATTTCGGTATGAAAGAAAATGGCAATGTTGTTACTATATTAGTCGCGGCAAACGAAGACAACGAAGATATATTGCCGGGGCCTGATACCTTAACAACTACTGAACCGGTTATTTTGGAAGATGGCTTTGTATGTCCGCCGCTTTGTCCTAAACCGTCCCCTTTAAACAGTTAAAACCCGATGAACAATTTTCTTATCGGCACGATCCTGAACCTTTTCCTCCTTGTTCCCGCAGTTGTTGCGATTTATCGTTTCAGGTTAATAGATAAAACGTTTTTACCCTTTTTGCTGCTCATCTGGGTGGGAGCGGTCAACGAAATACTTAGCCTGGTATTGATATATACGGTTAAAACAAACTCGGCAAATTCCAACATTTACGTTTTGCTCGAATATATTTTGGTAATGTACCAGTTTTACAGGTGGAGTGACAGGTCTGCCAAACTGTACCTCTTTTTTATCCTGGCAGGCTTGCTCGTCTGGATCACTGATAACCTGTTGTTGAATTCCATCTTTTACCGCAATGCCTTATTCAGGATTTTTTATTCGTTCATAGTTATTTTTTTCAGCATCGACCAGGTGAATAAACTGATAGTATACGAAAGAAGGTCGCTTTTTAAAAACCCTGTTTTTTTAGTGTGCTTAACTTTTTTAATATACTACAGTTGCAAGGCGTTTGTGGAAGTGTTCATAACCTTCGATCTCGGCCTGGATGAAGCATTCAACGAAAAAGTGATTATGTTAATGGTTTTTTCCAACTTTTTTTCCAATATTTTATATACAATTGCCCTGGTATGCATTCCACCGAAACTAGAATTTACACTGCCGTACTAATAAGCTTTTTTATACTGGCCCTTGTTATTATATATTTTTTGGTAACGATCATCCGCTACCAGAGAAAGCGGGCGGCAGTGTATAGTGAAAGGTTACATACGGAAATAAAATCCATCGAAAATGAACGGTTAAGGATTGCACAGGATTTGCACGATGATATAGGATCGGCCCTTTCCGCTATAAAATTTAAACTCAATGCTTTTGTACCGGGCTTACAGGAAAATGCCGTCCTGGTACAGCAATGTGAAAAATACCTGGGCGAAACTGTAAAAAAGCTCAAGGATATTGTGCTTGGTATAACGCCGCACGTTTTACAAAGGGGAGGATTGCCTGCTGCCCTGCATGAATTACTGCACAGGTCGTTTTCCGCCGATAACATACAGGTAAGCTGCTGCTGCAATATTGTATGGCACAATAAAGAGTCAGACATCCATATTTACCGGATAGTACAGGAAATAATCGCCAATATCGTCAAACATGCTAAGGCAACCCATGTAGGGGTAGATTTAAAAATGCAGGATAATAATAACATCAGCCTTCATATACAGGACAATGGCGTTGGATTCAGTAAAAGGGCTGTTCTTAAAAATAATACCGGCCAGGGTTTGCAGAATATAATTTCAAGGGTGGATATGCTTAATGCAAAAATGTACCTTACTGCAAACCCCGGGAAAGGGGCAGCTTATTTAATCAAAATACCCGTGAATAATGAAATTACCTGAAACTATTAAGATAGTGGTAGCAGACGATCATGCGTTTTTTCGCGAAGGTCTTATTGCTTTTTTAAACAATGAACGGGGAATGGAAGTAATTGGCGAGGCTGTAAATGGCGAGCAGTTGGTCCGGGCTGTACAACAATTGAAGCCGGATGTGGTGATAACCGACGTAAAAATGCCTGGGCTTGACGGTGTGGAGGCGATCAGGGAAATGGAGGCCGCAGGCTGCACAGCCAGGTGCATAGTCTTCTCTTCTTTTGATTATGAATATTTGGTAGTGGAGGCGATCGAGGCAGGTGCAAAGGGTTATATAGTAAAAGATGTAGAAAAAAAGGAGTTGATGGAAGCTATAAGGATGGTGTATAATGATAAATATTATTACAGCAGTGCTGTAAGCGCCAGGATTGTAAACAGCCTCTCGTATGGCAGCCGGGATATGCACATGGCAGCGGAAGCAGGCCTGTTAAATAAAAAAGAAAGGGAAATTGTAAGGTTGGTTTGCCGGGAAGAAACAAGTGAGGAGATCGGTAAAAAGCTGTTTATGAGTAAAAAGAATGTTGATTTTCTGCGTGCGAAAATTATGAAAAAGCTGAATGTAAAAACAATGATCGGGCTGGTGATCTATGCGGTGAAAAATAAAATATTTATCAATGAAGATTGATAATTGGATAGCTATTGCATCCCGGGATAACTATTTGTTTATAATAAAACCCTGCCGCTTGTAACGGAGTTTCAACAGTAAATGCTTTACAACCCTTGTCACAGCTGCAGGTTTTGCTGTACCGGTTAAACACTGCCCATGTGATGGAATAACCCATCACAGCATGTTTAAATTCTGAAATTGGAAACCGAAATTAAAAAACTGGCCGGCTTAATTCAGCTTGCGCTGAAGGACAGCGTATTGTACCGGGTGTCGGCTGAGGAGATCATCAGCGCGCTTGATGCGCTGGAAAGATCGCTTTACCGGCAACTCAACAGCAGCCTTTACCCGGAGCTGGTTAAAAAATGCCTTGACGAGCTGTCGCTTACACTTTCTAATTTAATTTTCAACATAAGCAATGGCCTGCCCGGCATAAACGCCGCTGGGTGCAGAACGGTAGTTAACCGCGTGAACAGTTTGTATAAAAAAGTAAATACTTGCCTGGAGTGTTACCGCCCTCCTGTTGCCGGGAATGCAGCGCGGTACGACCTGCTGCCTTTAAACAGTTTTTTCAAAACGGCAGCTAAAGTTTCCCGGGTTTTGGAAGAGCGTTTCATTGAAGATGAATTATTCTTGCTATTGCAGCCATACCTGCATGCATTGCGCAACAAAAATAATTTACCCTACCACCGGTGGTTATGGTGGATGCAGTTCTTTTCTGTGCTGCTCAACCCGGGCAGCAATGAAACCCTTTGCCTGGAAGAATTGCTTACCACGTTAAACTTCAATACACCCGGATACATTAACTGGCTGCTGGCCAGCCTGGAAAAAGAAACAGCCGCCAGGCACACCCGGGCAGAAAAGCTGGAATACCTCTCCGGCCTGTTGATGCAATACAGGCTGAAAGAGGCGTGGAACGAAGGCGCATTTAACCCGGCAGTGCCCCCGGTGATGGGGTCGCTTATGATCATGATCAAAACAGCAATTAAAAAGATCAGCTTTGCGTCTGAAACGGTACCTCCGCCTCCGGCTTCGCAGGTGAATTTCCTGGGAAAGCTGGGCACAACGCTTTCGGTTCCCCAACTGGCTTTATTTATCCGCCTGCTGGTAGACACGAAGATCATCGACCAGCATAGCCAGGCATTATTACTAAAAAACATCGCCTCGGTAATACATACGGCCCGGGTTTCCGATATATCACCCGAAAGCCTCAGGATAAACTATTACACGCCGAACAACGCTGCAAAAAATATCATCAAAGAATACCTCATCAATATGGTGAACCGGTTAAAAAACTACTAAATACTCTATGCCCTGCTTCTCACCTCTCACAACTCACTGTTCACCCCTCACAACCAACTTTCCATAAACCTGTGAACTTTGTGAACCTGTGAACGTGTAAACTCCCAAACTCCTAAATTCACAGCTAATAACTCACCATTCACCACTCACAATTTTATCGATTTAAATAATTAAAAACCAACTTCTTACCAAGGGTACTGCTACCCCTGTTACCCTTTTCACCCGGCAGGCTGTATTAAGTTGCACCTGTTTTTAAACATGCATGAAAAAACAATAAAACAATCAATCACTATTAAAAACTTTTAATCATGGCAAAGCAAAAAAGTACAGTACAGGTACAGGGTACCATCGGCAACCTGACCTTCTACAAATCAATTGATGGCTTTATGGTAAAGGCCAAAAGCGAAGTATCCAGGGATAAAATCTTATCTGATCCCCGGTTTGAACGCACACGCGAAAATATGGCTGAATTTGCCGGTGCCTCCGGTTCGGCCAGGATCATCAGGCTGCCTTTCACACCCCTGCTCCAAAGCTCGGCCGACCCGCGCATGGTTAGCCGGTTCACCGCTCTCTGTTTTAAAATAGCAAAAACAGACACGGCAAGCGACCGGGGCAGCCGTACAGTTGCCAACGGCAACCTGGCCTTGTTCTATGGCTTTGATTTCAACAACGGGGCCATACTGAGTACCATCCTGCCAACACCGTACACCATAACATTTACAAGAGCTACAGGCAATGTGCAGCTCGACCTGGCGGCTTTCATTCCCAAACAGGGCGTGGCAGCGCCACAGGGAACAACGCATTTCCAGCTGATAATGGCGGCTGCAGCAATAAATTTCAGCGCGCAAAAGAATACGGCAGTGCAGGCCGCTTCGGATATGTTACCCTGGGATAATAACCAGGCTCCGGCGCTCAGCCTGGCAGCTTCCCTCCCGGCAAATGTTACCGGTCCTGTTTTCGTGCTCCTGCAGATCCAGTTTATGGAGCAGTTGAACGGAAAGTACTATTCTTTGCAGAACGGCGCCTATAATGCCTGCAGTATTATAGAAGTGGATGTAAGTTAATTCAGTGTAAACCCGCCACACTATGCAGGAACGGATAAACACAACAGATAACGCAGCCTGGGGTGGTATTGTTTTGAGTATTCTCGGGAACATCGGCTGGCAGAACCCCACCCATACCGTCATCATGGCGATCATTGGTACGGTGGTAAGTTTCTTTACTTCTGCCCTGCTCAGGAAGATCAGCAGGCACTTCAAAAAGCGTTAAAACCCAAGGCCGTTGCCAATAAGCAGCGGCCTTTTAATATCTCTCTAACAAACATATTTTTTTCTGTCGCAGAAGGTCTTTATAACAAAGCTACAGCAACGTACAGGAGCCTGCTTGCCTGCACGACCACATTTTTAGCAAGGGTCTTAAAACGCTCTTTGTTCTTTTGTTCAACAGTGATCGTTATGTAACCGGTCTTGCTTGTATGTATATGTCTTACAATACCGGGTTTTCCAATGTGCGTTCCTGCAACCACCATGCATTGGTTGCCATCTTTTAATTTCTTTGATGCTTCTCGTTCATTCTTTATTTATTGCGTTGAAAAGATAAATACTCATCATCAAACCTGGATCACGATAGCTATGGGATTAAATTTATAATTAATAGTTTATTGCTGTTGCTAAACACTAATTTTAAAGCAATTTCATTTTAATCAAAAAAGCATGAATAACCAGCCTGCCTATACATTGCGGCAACTTGTTTCTTATTTTTTCAAGCTGGGTTATGCGGGCTTTGGCGGGCCTGTTGCACTTGTTGGCTATATGCACCGCGATCTTATTGAAAAAAACAAATGGATCTCTGAAGAAGAATATAGAGAAGGGCTGGCGCTGGCACAACTTGCGCCGGGGCCGCTTGCCGCACAACTGGGTATTTATTTAGGTTTTGTACATTATGGAATATTAGGCGCAACGCTTTGCGGGCTTGCATTTGTTATTCCTTCTTTTATTATGGTTGTTTTGATCGGTATCGCCTACAAGCTTTATGGCGGCCTGCCCTGGATGCAGGCTGTTTTTTACGGCGTTGGCGCCGCTGTTACCGGCATTATCGCTCTGAGCAGCTATAAGCTTACCACAAAATCGGTAAGTAAATTAAACATTGGTGCAGTTAAGAAAAACTGGATGTTGTGGCTGTTCTACCTGGTTGCCGCAATAATAACTATTGTTACACAAACAGAGGAAATACTATTGTTTATTACAGCAGGCTTACTGTATATGATCATAAAATCGCCGCCACAATGGATGCGTAAGCCAACCAGGGTTACCTCTGTTTTGCTGGCAGGCATTGGCTTTTGGGATTTTGATACCGGTACATTAGGCAAGATCGCAATCTTTTTCGCAAAGGCTGGCGCATTTGTGTTTGGAAGCGGATTAGCCATTGTTCCTTTTTTACATGGCGGTGTTGTAGTAGAGAATCATTGGCTTACTGAAGCGCAGTTCCTGGATGCTGTTGCAATAGCCATGATCACACCCGGGCCGGTGGTGATCACTGTTGGTTTTATCGGTTATATGGTAGCTGGTTTTCCCGGCGCCTGTGTGGCCTCGCTTGCCACTTTTTTACCTTGTTACCTGTTCACTGTTATTCCCGCCCCTTATTTTAAAAAGATAGCACAGAACAAAAGTATTAAAACATTTGTTGATGGCATTACCGCGGCAGTTACCGGCGCCCTGGCAGGTGCCGTAATTGTGATCGCTGCAAGAAGTATTACCGATATCGTAACCGGTGTTATTGCCATTTTAACGGTAATATCCCTGGTCTGTATAAAGAAGATACAGGAGCCGTATATCATCCTGGTGGCTGCGGTAGCCGGTTTAATTTTAAAATCAGTTATATAAAAGAATTCAACATATTAACATTTTATTTTTAAAGCATTTTTCGTTCTTTCCAATCACTTCTTCATTTACATCTTATACAAAGAATTTCGCTTTGTATCAGGTACATTAACAAACAATTGCCCGGCAAAAAATTAGTTATCCCGGATAATTTACTTACCTTTATTGCTTATGTTTGAGTTATTACAATAAGTATCGATCAGATTTCTGCTACAGTTAACCTGCATCCAGCTTCTCTGTTTTACATTGTCCTTCCTCAAATAATTTATAATTAATCAATCAAAAAAAAATGAACATTTATGTTTCAAATCTCGGCTTCCATGTTGGAGACGAAGATTTAAAGGGTCTTTTTGCAGCCTATGGAGAAGTATCTTCAGCAAAAGTAGTTATTGACAGGGAAACCAATAAAAGCAGGGGTTTTGGCTTTGTAGAAATGCCAAATACTGC
The DNA here is from genome assembly GCA_013289015.1 of Bacteroidota bacterium. GTDB lineage: Bacteria > Bacteroidota > Bacteroidia > Chitinophagales > Chitinophagaceae > Parafilimonas. The sequence goes on from JABDAV010000041.1 coordinate 14,412, forward strand.
AGAAGGCGAAACTGCCATTGAAAAATTAAACGGCTCTGTTATTCAGGGAAGGTCTATGAACGTTAACGTAGCAAGACCTAAAGAAAAATCTTCATTTAAGAAGACTAATAATTTCTGGAAATAAGTTTTGTAAGAGCGCTGACGACGCTCTTCCTATCTATACTGTATTCACTATATCGTTTTTAATTGTTGCGCCGAAACCTGATTGAATAATACTTAGCTGCTATAAATTTAAGCGTAGCCGCCAAGTAGGTTAAGTTCCTGATGAAACGAATGCATAAGCTTAGCCAGATTGATTTCTGTACGTAACAAGATAAGCATGATAAATCACGAAGATATAAGAGCCGGTAACCAGGTGCTGTTTAAAGCATCCGGGGCAACGATTACTATTCTCAAAGTTGAAAGCAATAAAATATTGCTGGATACTTTTCCGCAAAGCAGTTATTGTTCAAACAACGATATTTCGGGCGTTCCGCTTACAAAGCCTATGTTGAGAAGATTATGTTTCGACAATAGCGAAGAAAGCACTACGTGGAGCGGCCAGGGAATAAAAATTCATGAAAAGCCTGATGGTATTTTTTATGGTTTACGAATTGTAAAAACAAGGGCTAAAATGGAATACCTGCACCAGTTGCAGAATTACCTTACTGATTTTTATGCCCTTTTCAGAGAAGAACACCGTTCGCTTGATTTAAGCGAATGCAATTGACTCTCCTGTTTAAGTCCGGATCTGATGAAAACCTTCATTTAAACGAATTAATAATTAATGGCAAGATCAAAAGAAACTTTTGGTAAGAAAGAAAAAGAAAAGAAAAGATTAAAACTGCAGCAGGAAAAACGCGAAAAAATGGAAGAGCGTAAAGCGAATGCCAAAAAAGGAAAAACGCTTGATGAAATGATAGCCTATGTTGATGAAAATGGAAATCTTTCCGCTACGCCGCCGGATCCTAAGAAAAAGAAAGTGTTTAAACAGGAAGAAATAACCTTAGGCATACCCAAACACGAAGAAGAAGACAAGGATGCTGTAAGAGAAGGAATTATAAGCTTTTTTAATGATGCCAAGGGTTATGGATTTATCAGGGACATTAAAACACAGGAAAGCATTTTTGTTCATAGCAACCAGCTTTCAGAACCGGTACAGGAAAAGAACAAGGTGATCTTCCAGGTGGAACAAGGCCCAAGAGGCTTAAGCGCTATAAACGTAAAAAGGAATTAAGACAATTATACTTTGCCAGTTACACAGAACAGCAAGATTTATTTTTAAAACTTTAAGTATGACAAACGAACAAATTGAAAAGTTTTTTTCATCCAACACAAAACCTGAGTCTGTAGTCCGCATCAGTTTTAAAACACGTAATAGTGTTGTTGGTATTTTTATTCCATCACCGGATTATAATGAACTGAAATCAAAAAATTTCTGGAGAATAGTTCCTGAAGCCAGTTATGAGAAATGGAAACAATCCAAAGATTATAACCTGGTTCGCATGTTCAATGGAGCAGAGTTTACCAAGCTGGCAATTGCCTGAGGTTTGCATGATTCTCCATTTGACAAACATTATTAAACAAATAACATGAACGGTAGTAAATATAACTTTTATATTACTCTATGGAATAAATATCTATCTGTAATACGGATATTATTGAAAAAATCAGCATCCGAAGAACAGGTGTTGATGCTTAACCGGATTGATTTTGAAAGAATAGCCGGTATAAGAAAATCGGGTTATAAGTTTACTGTAAATTTTATTAATGGCAGGCCTGATGCATTATTCAGCGGCAACGATCTTGTTCAAACATTCATATCTGTTTTACAAACTGATGAATTCATAAATAATAATTGTTTGTCGCAAAACAATTACACATTTGTTTTTACAACAAAGTACCAGTTATACATAAAAAATAACGGTACAACCAAACAAGCTGGATCACCGGTATTATCGGAAGAAACTTTAACCACCGGACCGGACAATTGAACTTACTGCAGTTATGCAGTAACATTTTAAAAATTAAACATTAGTATTTTGGATTTTAAAAATTTAGGATTGAATGCATCTTTATTAAAGGCATTACAATCGCAGGGATATACGCAGCCTACTCCCATTCAACAGCAAGCTATTCCGGCTGTATTGCAAAACAAAGATCTTTTAGCATGTGCGCAAACCGGAACAGGCAAAACAGCCGCCTTCGCATTACCTATAATACAATTACTGCATCAGCAAAAAGAAACCGGTAAAACATCGAGGGCAATCAAGGCTTTAGTACTTACACCAACGCGTGAACTGGACATACAAATTGAAGAGAGCTTTAAAGCCTATGGTGCATACGCAGGTTTAAAACACCTTGCCGTATATGGCGGTGTTTCAAAATTTCACCAGGTAAGGAGTTTGCAGCAGGGCGTTGATATTTTGATCGCAACGCCGGGCCGTTTACTTGATCTTATTATGCAGCGCCATATTTCATTACAGCAAATAGAAATATTTGTATTGGATGAAGCCGACCGCATGCTGGATATGGGCTTTATTACAGATGTGCAGAAAGTAGTAGCAAAACTACCTGCAAAAAGACAAACATTATTTTTCTCTGCAACCATGCCGCCTGAAATTGTAAGGCTGTCTCAAAGCATGTTGCATAATCCTTTCAAGATAGAAATCACACCGGTTTCTTCAACAGCAGAAACTGTTGAGCAGGCTGTATATTTTGTTGAGAAGGCTGATAAAAGATCATTATTGATTCATTTATTAAAAAACAATGAAATTGAATCAGCGCTTGTATTTACTGAAACAAAATTTGGCGCCGACAAGCTATGTAATGCACTGCACAGGGAAAATATAAAAGTGCAGGCTATTCATGGTAATAAATCTCAATCAGAAAGGCAGAAAGCGTTGAATAATTTCAAAAATAAAGATCTGCGTGTACTGGTTGCAACAGATATTGCCGCAAGAGGAATTGATATTGAAAGCCTTTCTCACGTGATCAATTTTGAATTACCTAACATTCCCGAAACCTATGTACACCGTATTGGCCGTACCGGGCGTGCAGGCGCCAGTGGAAAGGCTATTTCTTTTTGTGGAATGGAAGAAAAAATGCTGCTGCGTGATATTCATAAACTCATTGCCCAATCCATACCTGTGATGCAGAACCATCCGTTCCAGATGGCAGACGCCAGTTTATCATTACCGGCAAGACCGGCTATGCCTTACCGTTCCTTGAACAAGGGAAGAAGAGACAAAACCTTCAGGCAACGATAGGAACTTAAATCATCAGGTTTTTATAAATACAAACTCAGGCAGACACCGGCTTTAAAAAAGCCTGGTCTGTCGTAAAAATTCGTGTATATATAGTTCGATACTATTGATAAGCCGGTTATTTAACTGCTGCATATCAGCAGGTTTGAATCTGTAGATATAACTTTTTGCAAGCGAGTTCAATTCAGCTTTTAAACTATCAGCATACCGTGCCTGCAGCTGCTGAAAAACATTTTCATCGTTTCTGCGGCTAAGTGCGTTTGCGTTAGTCCTGAACTTCTCTAAAAAAGAAGCCATCACCTTACGTGCACTGTCATTGAAATCAACAATAATTTTATCAATGTTTTCCATTACCTGTTTGTGTATAAACGCTTCAATTTCTTCGCCTCTTATTTTGAATAATGTGATCTTGTTTTAAAAAGCAATCAGTGATTGTTTTTAGTGGTATTTGTTTTATGGCATTCCCTCAAAAAATGATGAGATAAAAAATGCAACTTATTAAAGTTGCAGAAACTATAACTAATGTAAACGTGTTTTGTTTCTTTTTCCGGTTTTGCATTCTCTTTCCGGGCGAGCTGTAAATTTCCTCCATGCTAAAATGAAACCAGCTTAAGAAAGATTTTTTGTCGGCTATTCCTAAAAATAAAAAAGTCTTTATAACGCAAAGAAAAGATATAAGTATAACCACGGCAAGCGCCGGCGAAATATGCATGTTTTTGTCTAAAGGTAATATTTCTTATTTAGAAACTGACCACGGTTAAAGCAGCATTGCTTTTCAGATACACACAACCGGTTTAGAAATTATTTACTCTTTTTCTCCTGCATCTTTTCTTTTATTGCTGCCTGCATGGCCTCTTTGTTTTTTTCATATTTGTCGTATTGCTCCGTAGTAAGTATTTTTTTAAGCGCTTTGTCCTTATCCGCTGAATCTGATTTAACTGATTTTGCCGCCCTTGCTTTTTGCAACTTCCTGTTCGACTCTTTTACTTTGTCCATGCCCTGCATCATTTCACCGGTTGCTTTCAGGTTCACCTGGTACACCTGCGGCACCTGTTCATCGGTAAGCGCTAATTGCGCAGACATCATTCTTGTTTGCAGTTCAGCTACCTGCTCCGCCTTATGCTGATCATACAATTTTTGCTGGTCAGGCGTAAGTATTTTAACTAAGGCATCATTCCGTTTTTTCATTACACCCATCACCTGTTGTGCAAGCGCCTTGCCCTTAAAACTGGTATCTTCTTTTGCTTTTTGCATTAACTGCACCAGCGAAGTGGCTGCAGTTTTATTAAAGTTCTGCGCCTCTCCTTTTTGCTGGTCATTTAGTTGCAGGTAGGCAAGACTATCCGTCATTGCCTGTGCAAGTTTATCAACAGCCGGCGCCTGCGCATGCAGTTGAATCGAATAAAATGAAGCAATACAAAAGAGTAATACAGCAACAGGTGATTTTAGAATTTTAGTTAGCATAACAATAGGTTTATAATTAAAGAACAGGTTAACCAGGGCCGGGAATAAAGTTAAATGTAATTGATTACAGCAATACAGTTCCTTTATGTTCTCTAAAGAGTAATAAGAATTTTATTTTACAGGCGATAGTGTCTAGTCTCAGAGAGGTCTTCACTGCTTAGCCTTGTGTGAAAGGAGAAGACCTCGCGTAAAAATCAATGCAGGATCGCTGCGCAAACCTGCTGCAGCAAATACGGGTAAACCTGCAAACATTAGAGCGGAGACTGCAGACTTTTCAACTGCATATTTTTGTATGGGCCAGGACTTTGGTTATATTGCTTTATGAACCATAATATGCTGCGCGCTTTCATTGTTTTGATAGCAACAATTATTATCTCACGCCTGGTGATGGCAAATGCTATTAAAAAGCTAACCGATGAAGAAAAAGCAAAACTAATGTCTAACAAAGACATCAATCGGGGAACAATAAGGTTACTTGTAATTTTCGCTGCGCTTGGCCTTTTTTATTATTTGCTATATGCAACTCCACAATATGCAGCATATTTACTTTGGGCATTTTTAGCATTGATTTTATTTAGCCGCATCTACACCTTTCTTTATGCTAAGAAAAGGATTACTCAATTGCAGTTGCCTTCTTTTTATCTAAAGTATTATACAATTGCTTCTGTAATTACCAATGTTGGGCTATTACTATTTTTATTTCTCATAGTGGAAAAGTATTTATTTCAATAGTTATTATTTTAAAAATTACGCTTACCGATATTTATTCTTCTTATAAAGCCTGAATTTTTAAGTCTGAATATTAAACAATGATCGTTTTTCTCTTACTCATCTAAAGATGTGAAATATGACTAAGCTGAATGAAAATTAATGAAATAAGGAACCAATGTTTCCAGGGGCAAAAGAGAGCGTAACCCTATTGAAAAACAAGTATCAATCCTCAATTGCAGCCGCCTCTTCCTCCCAGGAGTCTGCGAATTCCATGAAGGAGTTTCCTTTGTAAAAATGCGGAAGATCTTTTTTGAAAGTCCTATAACCGTTAAATGGAAAAGAGATTACATGTGCATAACTATAAACATTTTAAAAAATATTTGATAGGAAAATCATTTGCGTATTAAAAAAAATTATAGTTTGCCTCCGTGTTTGCCTATCACCACAAATGATAGGCTTTTTTATTTATTTAATTAAATCTTCTAAATGAAAAAAAAATTACAGTCACTTTTTCCTGCAGCTCTTTTTACAGTTTTAGTAACAACGCTTTCTGCACAACCGGGTTCCCTGGACAAAAAATTCGGAGATAGCGGATTTGTGCTTAGTAATGTTGGTAATCCCAACAACAGTCTTGGCTACGATGTGGTAATGCAGCAAGACGGGAAAACCGTCGTAAGCGGTAAGGCGCAGATGACCTCGACCTTACAGGCTGCCATTTTAATGCGGTATAAAATCAACGGGAATCCGGACAGCAGCTTTGGTAAAAACGGCGTTGTTGCCCAATCATTTACCAACCAGTTTGATAATTTCTCCGTTTTGAAAATTCAGCAGGATGGAAAACTGCTGGTAGCCGGTCTCAGTATCCGGAATGATACAAATTTCGTTTTGTTTGCGCGCTACAATTCGAATGGAAAACTTGATAACAGCTTTCGCACTCAGACCACAGCCATAAAATATTATGGATTTGGAGCAGTGGCAACAGATATTGCGATATTGCCCAATAACAAAATTCTGCTGCTCATCAACAATAACCAGGACATTACTTACCTGGCACAAACACAGGTAGAACGTTATAATGAAGATGGAACTATTGACCAGGGTTTTGGAACCAACGGCAATTTTACCTATACAGGTAATTTTTGGTTCACCAAATTTACAACCGACAAATATGGAAGAATTGTTTGCATGAGCGGAGATGCAGGCCTCACAAGCCTTATGAGATTATTACCCAACGGAAAACCTGACCAAACATTTGGGATAAATAGCATTGCAACCACACAGGTTAGTCCGTATGATGGAACGCAGAGCATAATTGCACAACCTGATGGTAAGATCATTATAGGCGGATTTTTACAGGCATCTAATTTTGTTGATGTTCTTTTTTCAGTTTACCGGTTTAATGTAAACGGCACTCTCGACAGCTCGTTTAATGGCACAGGTATCAACAGCACCAAAATTAACGGCCTTGATTATGTCTATGACGTTTCTTTACAGCCGGATGGCAAACTCATTGCCACAGGCTATACTATTTCTCATAGCGGCCCAACCTATATTACCCTTATGCGTTATAACACGCAAAATGGTCATACAGATTCAACCTTCGGAAATAACGGGTTAGATACTGTTACAACAACATGGGAGAGTAAAAATTATTCTTATGCTGTGGCAGCAGCAGTTTCTGATGATGGCTCCAGGATAACAGTTACAGGCCAGCAGGGCGCTACGAGTTTTAAGAAAAACGAGTTTTTAACAGCAAGATTTATTCTGCGTGGTGCTGCTCCGCTGCAGGCCATTGCATCGTCAAATGATCTTGAGATCAATAAAGCTGGTGTTGCATTGGTATATCCCAATCCTGCAAAAAATTCAGCCACCATTTCTTTCAGCTTGCAGGAAAGCACAAATGTGCGTGTGAGCATAGTAAATATGCAGGGGCAAACCATATCAGCTATTTATAATGGTTATTTGAACAAAGGCACCCAGACACTCCAGGCCAATGTAAGCAGTTTAGCTTCGGGTACGTACAATGTATTAATACAGGCAGGAAGCAAGAGCAGTTACATAAAGCTGGTTAAGCTATAATTCCTGTATAAGAAAAAGAAACTTTTAAACCGTTGCTTATAGTAATAGGCAACGGTTTTTTATTTTCTGTTAACAGCGGTCTTCAAATGAAAAAGGTTTTGCCACCATCGTGTTTTTTTGGAATCCCTTGGCTTGTTACCGGAACTATGCGCCGGAATGGAATTAAAAGCTTTAACCGTAGTGGCAAGATCTTCTTTTAAAAGCACCAGGGCTGCATTATGTAAATCCATATTAAGCTGATCACCTGCTTTCACCGCGTTAGTATATTCAACTTTTTTCCTGCGAATGCTATACTGTAAATCCGATATTTTATAGAGTAGCTGACTGCTGTTCATAATAAATGCATTGATTTATAAAAAAAACCTGTTGGAACGCGGAAGTAAATTTAAATGCAAATGATTTTCTCTTGCAGCTGAAACGGAAAGCGTTCTGCCTTCTACCTCTTTGTTGTTCATTCCAAGCAATGCAGCTTTGGCTTCAACATCGGATGGCATGCTTATAAAAGCAAAACCATGCTGATCATTGGTTTCTTTGCCAACAATAATTTTTGCAGAAGTAACAAATCCAAATTCTGAAAACAGGTCTTTAAGGTTTTCTTCGGTAGTGTAAAAGCTTAGATTAGATACAAAAATGTTCATACAAAAAAATTAATTAGATGATCAAATTTTTTAGAATCGTAGAAACAAAAAATGGAGAAGATTAGAATTTACCGGATAAGTAAATGATAAGGTTGTCTATATAGTGGTCTGTACAACTCAATTCCAGTGAATGTAGACCATTAAACCCGATAAATATGATTATATTTTTATTCTATCTTAATATTAAGATTATCACTTGTTAATTTATGATCTGTCAATACAGTAAAGTACTTATTGCGGGCTGCTGTTGAAATAAATTGAATGGCTCTTAAGCCGTGCTCTGTATGTGGCAAAAAATGAACAGGGAAGATATCATGGAGTTTTCATCTGAATATAATCATGTATATTATTCAGATCGGTTTCTGTCAAATTGAGTTCTATAGCCCGCTTACGTATCAGGCTCAACCGGTTTCTGCGAAAGATCAAAAGTTCTTTCACTTCCGGCTTTTGTTTTTTTGCTTTTCCTATGTAACTTAATTTAAAAGTTGCTTCCTTGCCCTCACTTATCAATTCATTTAACTCAGCATCATTGTATTCTTTCATTAATTAAAGGTATTGATTAATACGCACGTTATGAGAATTAATACAGTCTGCATTATTGCGTTGGTATATTATGCGAACAAATATCAACTGCAACAAATGTTATTATGCGATCGCGAACCCTGAAAACAAATATTGTGCAATGAAGATATTCTCCCACAACATCATTTATCATTATTTACTTACAGGATGAAAAAAAATCCATCAGCAATGATCTGGATGAAAAGCCAGGCTTTAACACCCATAGCGGTTTATTAGTGTTACATTACACTAATGCCGGTTATTCTACCGACGCATAAATCAAATAAATGTCAAACATCACACAGGTTGTCAAACAGGAAAAATATATGACAACCCTGAACAGGGGAGTTACGGCTTCCGGGCTCGACCAGGTTTTAAGCGGTACAGGGCCGTTTACGCTTTTTGCCCCATCGGATCTTGCTTTTGGAAAACTGGAAGGAGGTACTATTGAAGGCCTTTTAAAAACAGAAAATAAATTGAAACTCGCTGATCTTTTAAACCATCACGTGGTGGCGGGTAAGATTGAATTTAAAGACCTGAAAGACGGTGAAAAATTAAAAACCATGAATGGTAAAGAATTATCTGTACACATAAAGGATGGTAAGGTAAGCGTTAATGGCGCCACTATTCAACAGCGCGATGTAAAAACATCAAATGGGGTTATTCATTCCCTGGATGCTGTTTTAAAGAATTAATTCCTGTTTCTTCAGGAGCCAACCATTTTATCTTATGTGGTTGGTTCTTTTTTTTGATATATACCTCCGGCAGCCGGAAAAGGAAAATGAAGAATGAGCATTCTGCTTTCAGCAAATTTTAAGTTATAATTAAAACCTTTTGCCATTCATAATTTTGCCTCCTGTATTCTATCTCCTGTATTCTATCTCCTGTATTCTATCTCCTGTATTCTATCTCCTGTATTCTATCTCCTGTATTCTATCTCCTGTATTCTATCTCCTATCTTACCATGCCCCAGGCATTGCTGTAAGAAATGCTTCCACGCCCCGCTGAAAATCGAGATTATCATAAACTTTTTGCGTGGTGGCATCATCAGGGAAACCGTCGAAAAAATTTAACGTACCAATACGTGTCTCAACGGAATCCGGTGTAGTAATGTCTGGCGGAATATCTGTCGCCATCTTCATCTTCGGGGCATTCTGTGCCTGTACAGCAGGTACAGCTACTATGTAAAAAAACAACGTGAAATGAACAGTTTTAATTTTCATGTTTTTTGTTTAGCTAAATATTATTTGAATAAAAAATACCTATCTGTCTTAAAGACGCCTCCAATGCTTAGCCTTGTATGAAAGGATGATGCCTCACGTAAATTAACGCGGGTCGCTGCGCAGACCCCTGCTGCGACACAGTGTTCAACCCTGTGAGAACCAAAAACGTTTATCATTTACACTCTGCCTTCTGCCTAACCAGCTATTTCGATTTTGGCCTTTTCGCCCTCGTACTGAACTTTGATCCGTTTGGTTCTTTCGGCCTTTTTCAATAATGCAAAATCACCTTCGGTTTGATCAGCATATTGTACGGCAAACCGTGAAATGGCATCTGCAAATATTTCCTTTGTTCCAATGTACCCGGTAATTTCAGGCGCCTTTCCCGCTTTCGCATGTGATTTGGCAAGCGCCCAGCCACAGAGGGAAGCATATTCTTTTAAAATTTTGGGTGTGAAGTGATCAATATTGGCGCTGGTCTTCATATCCCGTAACTGCCTCACGTAAACATCATAACCATCATTTGTGGTAGTCCAACCCAGGAATATATCGCTCACGGTTTGCATAAGATGCTGTCCGTTTACCACCCGTTCACCATGGTTTTTATATTTTGACCTGCCGGTATATTTTTCAAGAACGGAAGGATACGCCTGCTTGAACTGAAGTATAATGGCGTCGTTAGCACTTGCCGCAAACAGCCCGATGAAACAACGGGTGCCTACACTTCCAACACCCACCACTTTCATGGCTACGTCTTCAAGCCGGTAGCGACCCAACAATGCCTTTTTATCATCGCTGATGCTGTGAAAATATTCATTGAAAAATTCAACGGCAGATTCAATTCTTTTTTCTGTATCCGATGGATGAAATATGAGCGGCGGGTCATCGAGTATTCTCATTTTACCATTCTCGAATGCTGAAATTTTTGGAAATACAAATTCGTGTGTCCGCTGCTTTGCTTTTTCACTGATGATCTTGACTCTTTTTACAAGCTCCCTGTCGTTCATGAACATATTGATTACCGCCTGTTCATCAATCCGGTTGTACCAGGCTTCCAGTTGCCGCATCATGGAAATTTCGCGGATCTTCCTTGTATAAGACATTACTGCTTCAAACGCAGCTTTTTTACTATCCTTATCCGGAAACTCTTTGTACCTGCCGGCTACTACAATACTGGCAGCAAGCCTTTTTACATCCCATTCAAAGGGAGCGGAAAGTGTTTCATCAAAATCATTGATGTCGAAAACCTGGTTTCGCTCAGGGGTTGCGTACCCCCCGAAATTCATCAAATGGCAATCTCCGCAACACTGCACAAAAATGCCGCTGTTGGGTATATTTGACAGGTCTTCAGCCATCACTAATGCTGATCCCCGCAAAAAAGCAAAGGGAGATGATAACATTCTTCCGTAACGGATGGGAACCAATTGCTCTAACCGGTTTGTATTGGAACCGATCAATAATTGAACAGGGTCGGTTCTGCCTTTTTTCGCAGGCATGGTATCATGTGATTCACGGGGCGATTTGACACGTTGCTTTTTCCCCAATCCGATCCTTGATTGCAGGGAAGGCATAGGTTCCCATATATGCCTTTCAGGGTAAGTTATTTTATTTGATGTTTTCATTTTATTTATTTGATTAGCATCTGTTATGTCTTTTCTCTGTCTTAACGAGGTCTTCATAGCTTAGCCAGCCTTAAGCTTTCAGCATTTAAGCAAGTTTGACATTGTATATTCACTATTTCACTATTCACCATTCACTATTTCACTTCTTCAAACTCTCCCGGCTTCCAGGTCTTGTCGAACCACGCCTGCCCGGGTCCGTAAAGTCGCAGCAGTACGTTCCAGCCTTTTCCCGGAACAGTCTGTATCCAATTGGACTCATGCCCCGCCGGCGCAGCGGGTCCAAACCATACATCTACTGAAGAGTCGGAATTAATAACTATGCCTTTCGTCTGGCTGCCCATGCTCGGAAACTGCGCGTCAGTCTGGAGCATTGAGCGGGTCTGGTTGTCGTAAACGACGAAGGACCAGAAGTTTTTAGCCGGTATGCCAGGCGGCAGGTGGATTTTGTAGGTTTTGCTGCCATCGAGTGCCTTTCCTTTGGAATCCGTGGTAGCCGCAGCGTATTGGGAGCCTACTCCTACCATCCTGACCACCATCGCAGGCGTGATACCGGTGGCATAGTAATGCATCATTACACGGGCATCCAGGTCACGTACCCCGGGTTGGGAAAAAAATTCGTAGCTGCCACCGGGCATAGGCGTAAACCATGCACTGTTCGGGTAAAAATAGGCTGCCTTATTACGGGGCCTGAAGGTGAGTGCCCGTGCCGTAGCATTGCCAACTGCCACGGCCTCTGTGAGAATCTTCTTCATGCGCTCATCCGGCGCAAAGGGTTTGCCTTTCTCAATACCGATGGAGGCGAGTGCGCCGAGTACTTCGGCATGGTATGCTTCATTCGGTTCCTCCTGCACGATCTGATTCACTTCCTCATAGAAATGAAAATCATTGGCATGAATAGTATTGAAGGCTTTTCCGGAAACATTAATGAATTTCATCGGCGGCGGGTTTTTGGCGTCAGACAAGCGATACACCTTAGCGAACTTTTTTGTATTTTCAACGGCTGGCTTAGTGCTGCCGTTTACTACGAAGCCACGCCAGAAAAACACGTTGCCAAAAGTTTTTGACCGGAAAACAAAATAGCCCCTGGGCACTTCACCCTTATAGCCCGGCGGCAATAGTAAAAATTTTCCACCCTTGCCTTTATCCGGACCGGCATTACCCACGTCTCCAACGTATTGAAACCAATGGTCATCAATAATACCGAGGATATTTGGTGGCGTTTCCAGCACAAGAGGGCCGTTCTTTAAATCCAGCCACATCATATTATACACAGTTTCAGAATTAGGTGTGAGAAACAGGGATTTTGAATCCATTAATGTTTCCATAATAAGAACGGTTTGATTATTATCAGCACCCTCGCTTTTAAAGCCCACCCTAAGTGCCTCAGCTGATGCTCCCGGCATTGCGGTAAGAAATGCTTCCACGCCCCGCTGAAAATCGAGATTATCATAAACTTTTTGCGTGGTGGCATCATCCGGGAAACCATCGAAAAAATTTAACGTGCCGATGCGTGTCTCAACGGAATCCGGTGTAGTAATGTCTGACGGAATATCCGTCGTCATCTTCATCTTCGGGGCATTCTGTGCCTGTACAGCAGGTACAGCTACTATGTAAAAAAGCAACGTGAAGAGAACAGTTTTAATTTTCATGTTTTTTGTTTAGCTAAATATTATTGAATAAAAAATACCTATCTGTCTTAGCGAGGTCTTCATGGCTTAGCTTGTGTGAAAGGATGAGACCTTGCATAGGAGCTACCATTCACTATTTCACCTCTTCAATATCTCCCAGCTTCCAGCTTTTATCAAAGAAGGCTTCAGTTGGACCGTACCAGCGGAAATATGTGAACCAACCTTTGTCGGGAACTGTTTTTATCCAGTTGCCTTCTTTGCCGGCAGGTGCTGTTGGCCCAAAGTAAACATCAATAGAACTATCACTGTTCACCTGGTATTTATCGGCAGAGGAAACAGAAGTTTTTGCCACGCCGTTTTGTATGATTGAGCGCGTGCTGTTGTCATACACGATCACTGACCAAAACTCTTTTGCAGGTACATGCGCCGGTATATGCAATACATAATTCTTACCGCCATCCAGCCACTCACCATCTTTATCTTTAGCAGCTGATAAATATTGAGAACCTGCACCCGGGATCTTCAATATCATTCCTGCGGCAACGGTGATTGCTTCAAATGTATAATCCGCACGTTCATCGAGCTGGCTGTAATTGGCTGTTTCCTGGTTGGGATTTAATGTCAGCACATATTCCCATTGTATGCCGGGATAAGCCACCGCACTGTCAAACCGTGGCGCCATACTGATGGTTTGTGCCATACGAAAACCAACATCAGCCGCCTCGGTTAATATTCTTTTCTGGCGATCATCAGGATTAAAAGGCTTTCCTTTTTCAATGCCTAAAGGTTTCAGCATAGCCATAAAGAAACGGTCGCGTTCCTGCACCGGCTCGCTGTTAATAATACCGGCAACCTGTTGCCAGTATTCAAAGCCACGTGGCGCAACGGTATAGGCTGGTTTACTGCCATCTGCATAGGTGTTTGGCAATGGATGAGCGCTTTGGCGTAAGGGATATACTTTTATTTGCTTCAATGTATTAATAGCAGTTTGAATATCCCCATTCTTTACAAATCCCCTTCCTACATAATAAGCTTTGTTGGTGGTAGACGGCACCGGCAAATAGCCTGCAGGTATCCTGCCCTTGTAACCGGGTGGCAGCAAAAGAAATTTACCACCTTTCCCCTTATCCGGCCCGAGTGGCCCGACTTCGGTAATGGGACGTTGCCACCAATCGTCAATTACGCCGTAAGCGCCGGCAGGCGATTCAATAACGATTGGTCCGTTTTCGGAAAGTTCGAAAGGAACCAGGGCATAAATTGTATTATTATTGGCAGTAAGCCCCACATTTTTTGCCGTGGCATAGGCTTCAATAACGATCGGCTGGTTAAACTCCGCCCCAAAATCCTTGTGTTGCCCAAGGTATAATGCATTCATCGAAACAATGGGCAATGCCCAGATATACGCCTGGCAGGCGCGCTGAAAATCTATTTCATCATA
>JABDAV010000042.1 GCA_013289015.1 Bacteroidota bacterium
AAATGCATTATTGGAAAAACTAGGTAAGCATAAAACCGGTAAAGGTTGTTTATACGTGAATAAGCTGAGTGATGTGAATGCAGATGTTTTGAAAAAAATTATTAAAGCTGGTTTTGATTATATGAAAGCAAAACACCAATAACAAATTTCTCTGTCATTGACACCCCTCACAAATAGCCTTTAGTTGTTGTTTCCTGACTTTTGCCAATGCTCATTCGTTCTGGTTAATTGGGCTGTATCTCTTTACTATTATCTGTAAAATTTGTGCGGTATAACGTTTGTAAGTTATGAGGAATGGATATACAAACGAAAGGCACATCTTCTGAAGAAGCAAAAACTGTTCAGGCAGTACATTCCCCCGTCAAGCAGAAATTGTGGGTGGGCAGTTACCTCTTACTGATTCTGCTGTGCCTGTTACTGTATTTTTTACTACGCTGGAAAGTTTTAGATATTTCTGCCGGCTATGAAAAAATAATACTTAAACTTTTGCTCGCAGCTTCAACGGCATTTGGCGTTTTAATTATTTCAAGACTGCTGCAAGGTATTGTTCTTAAGCGATCACATACAAAAGCAATCCAGTATAACATCATCAGGGTAATAAGGCTGTTGGTTATTGTTGTAATCACTTGTATTTTCATATCATTTTTAAATTCCAACTGGTACACCGCCGCAGTTTCGCTGGGCTTAATGTCTTTACTCCTGGGCTTTGCTTTACAAACACCTATTGCTTCATTGATCGGCTGGTTCTACATAGTAATAAGAATACCATATAAAGTAGGCGACAGAATACAGGTTTCAGATTTTACCGGTGATGTGGTTGAGATAAATTATTTTGATACTACACTTTGGGAATTTGCCGGTAATTATATGACAAACGATCTGCCAAGTGGAAGGCTTATACGTTTTCCCAACAGTATGATTTTTCAATACCAGGTATATAATTATTCCTGGGAAAAATTTCCTTATATCTGGAATGAGATTCCTTTTCATGTTTCTTATCAAAGCGATCTTGACTGGATAGAAAAAACAATACGCAGTGTGGCAAAAGAAGAATTAGGAGAAGGAATGGAAGAACGTGTTGAGCAGTTACGGGACTTTATAAAAGAAACACCCATCGATGAACTTGAAATAAAAGAATATCCATTTGTAAACTTCAGAATTAATGCTAATACCTGGATAGAGGTCCTGTTAATTTATCTTGTTGATCCCAAAAAAGCTTCTGCAGTCAGAACAAGCCTTATAAAAAAAGTAGTGGCTGCGCTTAACAAGCAGCCCGATAAAGTAATGTTTCCAAAAGGGGACAACAGGTAACTATGATTATCTTTTAATCCGTGGCGGAGTTAATTTATAAGAGATAAAACAGAAAAGATGTTTGGTTATTATCTTATTCCATAATCTTCTCCGCTTTTGTAAAGCTTAGGACGTACAAGACGTATAAGACAGTAGCAACCAGCAGGCTCATTTGTTCGGTCGTTGTTCGCTTTATAGAGCGAACAACGACCGGCTATAAAACGGTAATGACTCCTCAAAATAAGCTATCGGATAAACAGGAGACAAGCAATTAATAAATAAAATGATCAATAGAGACAGCAGGTCCATCTATCGTTTCTTATAGATAGTAAAAAAATACTTTTCAATTTTTATCTTTCTTTAGCTATTATGTGACCCTATCAAAAAACTCCGCCAAAAGAGTACAACAGGTAACTATGATCATCTTTTACTTTTTTTCAATAACTATGTATTTCATTAGGCTAATGTTTGCTATATTTTGGGCTAATGTTTGCTATATTACAAATAACAGATAAGTTATACTTATTGTTGATGCCGGATTATAGCTTTTGAATAATTGAACACAATAAATCCATTTTTGTAATTATAGAAGTTTTTCTACATTTTATTGACCATTTTTTCGAATTGAGAAAATTTAATACTTCATCCAATGAAAAGGAAAATAAAAACCTTAGCACCGGTTGGTGTGGAAACTGACCTGCTTGCTGTAAAAACTGCTACTGCCAAACACACCAATGGTAAGATCAAAAATAAGATCATTACTAACGGGCTTGAATTTTCGGATGAACTGGATATGCGGGAACTGCTGAAAGTTCTATCCGAAGTAAAGAATGGAAATTTTTCAGTCCGGATGCCCATTGATAAAGTAGGCGTAAGCGGAAAAATATGTGATACGCTGAATGAAATAATCGGGATGAATGAGACCCTGGTACAGGAATTAACCGTGGCAAGAAATACGATCGGTAAGCAAGGCCACCTCAACCATCGCGTTGAATTACCCGGAACAGCAAGAGGTTCATGGACAGCAAGTGTGGATGCTATTAACAGTCTTATATCAGACCTTGTTCATCCAACAATTGAAATAGCTCATGTTATCAGTTCCGTTGCCAAAGGCAATCTTTCACAGGAAATGCCGCTGAAAATTGGCGACCATATTTTATTGGGTGAATTTGCCAAAATTGCCACTGAAGTAAATGATATGGTGAAGCAGTTGAACCTCTTCTCCATGGAAGTAACCCGCGTAGCACGTGAAGTGGGATCGGAAGGTAAACTGGGAGGCCAGGCAAAAGTAAAAGGCGTGGCTGGTGTATGGAAAGACCTAACAGATTCTGTGAACCAGATGGCTGGTAACCTCACAGCGCAGGTACGTAACATCGCAGAAGTGACCACCGCAGTTGCCAAAGGAGACCTTTCTAAAAAAATTACGGTAGACGTACAGGGTGAAATCCTTGAATTGAAAGACACTATCAATACGATGGTGGACCAGTTGAACTCATTCTCTTCTGAAGTTACCCGTGTGGCGCGTGAAGTAGGAACTGATGGGAAACTGGGTGGCCAGGCGGAAGTACAAGGTGTTGCAGGAACCTGGAAAGATTTGACAGATTCAGTGAACCAGATGGCGTCAAATCTTACTGACCAGGTGCGCAACATTGCTGAAGTAACAACAGCGGTTGCATTGGGTAACCTTTCAAGAAAAATCACAGTGGATGTAAAAGGAGAAATCCTTGAATTAAAGAACACCATCAATACGATGGTGGACCAGTTAAATTCATTCTCTGCTGAAGTTACCCGTGTGGCACGTGAAGTAGGATCAGAAGGAAAATTAGGCGGTCAGGCAACAGTAAAAGGAGTTGGTGGCGTGTGGAAAGACCTTACTGAATCTGTAAACCAGATGGCATCTAATCTTACAGCGCAGGTAAGAAATATTGCAGAAGTAACTACAGCCGTTGCTAAAGGAGACCTCTCTAAAAAGATTACGGTAGACGTACAGGGTGAAATTCTTGAATTGAAAAACACCATCAATACGATGGTTGACCAGTTGAATTCATTCGCGTCTGAGGTTACCCGTGTAGCGCTTGAAGTAGGAACAGAAGGTAAACTGGGAGGCCAGGCGAAAGTGCAGGATGTTGGCGGAACATGGAAAGACCTTACTGAATCTGTTAACCAGATGGCATCTAATCTTACAGCCCAGGTACGCAATATTGCTGCTGTAACCACAGCTGTTGCGAACGGAGATCTGTCAAAGAAGATCACAGTAAATGTTGAAGGTGAAATTCTTGAGCTGAAGAACACTATCAACACCATGGTTGACCAGTTGAATTCCTTTGCTTCAGAAGTTACGCGTGTTGCATTGGAAGTAGGTACACAGGGAAAATTAGGCGGACAGGCGAAAGTGCAGGGTGTTGGCGGAACGTGGAAAGACCTGACCGACTCAGTGAACCAGATGGGTTCAAATCTTACAGCGCAGGTAAGAAATATTGCAGAAGTAACCACAGCCGTGGCAAAAGGTGATCTTTCAAGAAAAATTACGGTGGATGTAAAAGGAGAAATTCTTGAACTGAAGAATACCATTAACACGATGGTTGACCAGTTGAACTCCTTCGGCTCAGAAGTGTTCCGCGTGGCACGCGAAGTAGGTTCTGAAGGTATGCTTGGCGGGCAGGCCGATGTACCCGGCGTGGAAGGTCTCTGGAAAGATCTGACCGACTCTGTAAATAAAATGGCATCGAACCTTACATCACAGGTTAGAAATATTGCAGAAGTTACAACAGCTGTTGCCAACGGTGATCTGTCAAGAAAAATTGAAGTGGATGTAAAGGGTGAAATCCTTGAATTGAAAAATACCATTAATACGATGGTTGAACAGCTTCGTGCGTTTGCATCAGAAGTTACCCGCGTAGCCCGTGAAGTAGGTACTGAAGGCAAACTCGGTGGACAGGCAAATGTGCCGGGTGTGGGTGGCACATGGAAAGATCTCACAGACTCAGTGAACCAGATGGCAGGTAATCTTACAGCCCAGGTAAGAAACATTGCAGATGTAGCTATCGCTGTAGCAAACGGAGACATGTCGAGAAAGATCACGGTGGATGTACGTGGTGAAATTTTGCAATTGAAAGAAACATTGAACACGATGGTTGACCAGTTGCGCGCATTCGCATCTGAAGTAACGCGTGTTGCACGTGAAGTAGGTACTGATGGAAAGCTGGGTGGGCAGGCATTTGTGCCTGGTGTTGCAGGAACCTGGAAAGACCTGACAGATTCAGTGAACCAGATGACCGGTAACCTTACATCGCAGGTAAGAAATATTGCGGAAGTTACAAAAGCTGTTGCTTCAGGTGACTTGACAAAGAAAGTAACCATAGATGTGAAGGGCGAAATATTCGATCTGAAAAACACCATCAATACAATGGTGGATCAGCTCAACTCATTTGCATTTGAAGTTACGCGCGTAGCGCGTGAAGTGGGAACAGAAGGTAAACTGGGTGGCCAGGCTGAAGTACAAGGTGTTGCGGGGACCTGGAAAGATCTGACAGATTCAGTGAACATGATGGCATCAAACCTTACCAACCAGGTGCGTGGTATTGCAAAAGTGGTAACAGCCGTTGCTACAGGTAACCTGAAGCAAAAATTATCGATCGTTTCACGCGGTGAAGTGGCGCAGTTGATCGATACCATTAATGAAATGATCGATACGCTTGCGGTATTTGCCGACCAGGTAACAACTGTGGCACGTGAAGTAGGTGTTGAAGGAAGATTGGGTGGACAGGCAAGTGTGCCGGGTGCATCAGGCATATGGAAGAACCTGACAGAAAATGTGAACCAGCTTGCGGAAAACTTGACAACGCAGGTGCGTGCGATCTCTGAAGTGGCATCATCTGTAACCAAAGGCGATCTTACTCAAATGATACGTGTTGAAGCAAAAGGTGAAGTTGAAGAATTGAAAGATACCATCAACCAGATGATCATCAACCTTAAACAAACAACACTCAGAAACCAGGAGCAGGACTGGCTGAAATCAAACCTTGCACAATTCACACAAATGTTGCAGGGCCAGAAAGACCTTAATACTGTTACACGCAGAATACTTTCAGAATTGGCGCGTGTGGTAAATGCGCAAAAGGGTATGTTCTATATCCTGGAACAGGATGAAAGCCTGCAGAACCAAAAACTGAAATTATTTGCAGCTTACGCATACGGCGATGAGATGAATATTTCAAAAGAATTTTCATTGGGAGAAGGATTGGTTGGCCAGTGCGCAGTAAACAAAGAAAGAATCTTATTGACCAATATCCCGAGAGATTATATAAAGATTGGCTCTGGCCTGGGTGAATCTTCGCCTGTTAACCTTATCGTTCTTCCTGTATTGTTTGAAACAGAAATCAAGGCCGTTATAGAGCTTGCATCTTTTGATGCATTCAGCGAAACACACCTTGACTTCCTAAGCCAGTTAACAGAAAGTATCGGCATTGTATTGAATACGATTGAAGCGAATACAAGAACCGAGGATCTCCTACAGCAATCCCAGTCGCTTGCTGATGAATTAAGAAGAACAAATGAAGAGTTGCAGGATAAAGCGCATCTTCTTGTTAAACAAAAGGACGAAGTAGAAGGGAAAAACAAGGAAGTAGAAGAAGCAAGAAGATCGCTGGAAGAAAAGGCAGAGCAGTTACAGTTAACATCAAAATATAAGTCAGAATTTTTGGCGAATATGTCGCATGAATTAAGAACGCCGTTAAATTCATTGTTGATATTAGCGCAACAGCTATACGAAAATCATGAAGGCAATCTTTCAGAAAAACAGGTTCGCTATGCAAAAACAATTCATAGCTGCGGCGATGACCTGATCCAGCTTATCAATGATATCCTTGATCTGTCGAAGATCGAGTCAGGTTATATCTCAACTGACTTTATCAATGTTAAATTCAACGAGATCACTTCGTTTGTTGAAACAACATTCAAACACGTTTCTGAAAATAAGAACCTGCGCTTCAGCATTGAAATAGATGAACATTTGCCGGCAAGCTTTGAAACAGACGTTCAGCGTTTGAACCAGATATTGAAGAACCTGCTTTCAAATGCATTTAAGTTCACAGAAAAAGGTGAAGTGAAGTTCAGGGTATATGAGGCCAATCATAATTGGAGACAGGCAACCCGTAATATAGAAAATGCAAAACGCGTTGTTGCATTTGAAATAAAAGATACCGGTATTGGTATTTCGAAAGATAAACAAAACATCATCTTCGAAGCCTTCCAGCAGGCTGAAGGTTCAACAAGCCGCAAGTATGGAGGCACAGGCCTTGGATTGTCTATCAGCCGCGGCCTTGCAGATTTATTAGGTGGTTCAATAGAGCTGGAGAGTGAAGCAGGATCGGGCAGTACGTTTACTTTGTTCCTGCCGATTGAATACAATCCTTCAATAGTTAAAAAAGAAAAACCAACAAGCCTTACCATTACAGAATATAAACTTGCAGAAACAAGTGATAATGTAACTATTCAATCAGTACCGACTATAAAAGTAGCGGAAACAAAAGACCTTGAATCATTGAACGAGATCATTAATGAAGTGGGTGATGACAGGAACAATGTTGCAGGCACAGATAAGGTGGTGCTTGTGATTGAAGATGATATCCGCTTTGCAAAGATCATGATTGAAAAAGCGCATGAAGCAGATGTGAAAGTAGTTGTTGCAACAAGCTTTGCAGAAGTGTTTGATCTCACCAATAAATTTAACCCGATCGCAGTAACGCTTGATGTGAAATTACCTGATGCAAGCGGCTGGCGCATTCTCGACCTGTTTAAAAATGATCTTAACTTCCGTCATATTCCTATACATCTTATTTCAGGAGAAGAGAACAGGTTATTGGCAATGCAGCGCGGCGCAAGAAGCTTCCATTTGAAACCATTGAAATCAGAAGCATTAACCATATTGTTTGATGATATCATCGAATATCATGCAAGGAGACCTAAAAAACTTTTACTTGTTGAAGACAATGAACTGGAATCATCACAGATAGCAAAAATGCTCGGGGTTGAAAATGTGATCGACATAGAAATAGTTAATTCAGGAAAGAAAGCATTGGAGTTGGTACAAAACAATACCTATGATTGTTTGATAGTAGATTATATGCTGCCTGATGTAAGCGGCGTTGATTTTATTACAGAAATAAATTCAATGAAGACGATGCATCTTACACCGGTAACCATTTATTCTGCCAAAGATTTTTCTGTAAAAGAAAAAACAAAGCTGAAGCAATATGCAAGCCGCATCATATTGAAAGATGTCAATTCTCCAGACCTGCTTTTGGAAGAAACAGTAATGTTATTGCATATCGACCATAAAGACCTGTCATCAGAAAAAAGAAAGCTTATAGAAAACTTACGTACCAGGAAAGATGTATTAACGAACAAGACAGTATTGGTGGTGGATGATGATGTAAGAAATCTATTTGCGCTTACTACAACATTTGAAAAATATAACATCGATACCATTACTGCAGAAAGCGGGAAAGAAGCTATGAACATTTTAAGTGAGAATAATGGAATTGATATTGTTTTGATGGATATAATGATGCCTGAAATGGATGGATATGAAACCACGCAAAAGATAAGACGGGAACATAAAAATACAACCTTGCCCATAATTGCGGTAACAGCAAAAGCCATGAAAGGCGACAGGGAAAAATGTATTGAAGCTGGTGCATCAGACTATATAACAAAACCCTTAAAAATAGATCAGCTTTTATCTTTAATGCGTGTATGGTTATATAAATAAAAAACAATGGAGCATACTGATGGTCAGGACGTAAACCAAAAGTCTGATATTAAAATATTGGTTGTTGACGATCGTGAAGATAATTTGTTTGCAATTGAAACAATATTAGAGAAGGATAACTATACAATTGTAAAAGCAAATTCCGGCAGGGCAGCACTAAAAATTTTATTACAGCAACATGATTTTTCTTTAATACTGATGGATGTGCAGATGCCCGGCCTCAGCGGTTTTGAAACAGCTACAATTATTTATGAGCGCGATAAATTGAAAGCCATTCCCGTTATTTTTATTACAGCACAAAATTATGATGAAGAGTATGTTTTCAAAGGATATAAACTGGGTGGCGTTGATTACATCTACAAACCCGTTAATCCTGATCTGTTGCGTGCAAAAGTTGGTGTGTTTGTAGAACTATACCGCAAAAATAAGCAGCTGCTTTTGCACCAGGAAAAACTGGTGACGGCTAATCGTTCTTTGCAAAAAGAAATTGAAGAACGTAAGCATTCAGAAGAAAAAATAAACCTGCTTAATGAACAACTTGTCAAAAACAATAAGCACTTAGAAATAGTAAATGAAGACCTTGACAGGTTTGCTTATGTTGCATCACATGATCTGCAGGAACCATTAAGAAAGATCATGGTGTTTACTGATAAAATATTAGCAGGCAAAAAGACTGATGAAGAAACAGGAAAATATTTTCATAAAATAATAGATTCTTCGCGCAGAATGCAGGCATTGATAAATGATCTTTTAAGTTTCTCAAAACAATCTGTGAGTCCTTCGGATTTTAAACTGGTGGATCTGAATTTATTGGTGAATGAAGTGATAACAGAACTGGAAATTGAAACTGAAAAAACCGGTGCAGTATTTAAGATAGACACATTGCCTGTTATTTGTGCGGTACCGGGTTTAATGCGCCAGGTGTTTTATAATCTCATCAATAATGCACTTAAATTCCGCAGGCATTCAGTTAGCCCGCTTATAAAAATCAGCGCAGAACAAATAAAGGAAAAAGATGACCATTTCCCTGCATCAAAGCTTGACGATTCCAATTACTATAAAATAATGATCTCTGATAATGGCATAGGCTTCGATCCTAAATATGCAGAAGATATTTTTGTTGTTTTTAAAAGGTTGCATAGCTATCATGAATTTCAAGGCACCGGTGTTGGACTATCTATATGTAAAAAAATTGTTGAAAATCATAACGGATCTATTATTGCCGAAGGCCAGGTTGATAAAGGTTCAATTTTTACAATTGTTTTGCCTGAACAGCCGAAGGCTTCTATTGTTAACTGATTGAATAAAGGGAACACTGGCTTACGTATGCGGCAGGTTGTAAATAATTGGATTGATGACTATAAAGCAACTCTTGCTATTCCTTTCTTTATCCCTGACCTGATCATTTGTCCGTAGCCATCATTCATCAAATTGTTTTCATACAATAAAGCTTTTTGATAATTGATGTGTGCGTTGTTATAGTCTCCCAGGTCTTCATAACATTTTGCAATGTTGAGATATAAAGATGGATAATTTGATTTGATGCCGTCATCTTCAATCTTTAAAGCAAACTCCAGCGCAGTTTTATCCCAATGCAGTTTATCTTTTGTTGATGGCTGTTGTCTTGCAACATAATGAGCAGCTGTAAATTTTTCAATGTCTGTTTTAGCTTCGTTCCAAGCTTGTATAAACAATGCTTTTGCTTCAGAAGGTTGCGTTGCTTCTAACTCCATTCTCTTTGCACAAAACTGAACTATTGTATTGTTAGGATCGAAATGCATGTTATTATTTCTATTCGGCTTTAAATTAAAAATTCATTGATCTCCCTCTTACATTTGCGCATGAATTTAAAAACTTTCGGCAAAATACCCGCCGGCGAAGCATTGAAAAGAATTGAAGCATCTCCCAATTATAGCAATAAAAGCTTTCAGAATGTAGCACCGACAAAATTGTTTACCGGTGAATCGCAAATGAAAGTGTTATGGAAATTCGTGACCGGTAAAAATACCAAGCCACCTAAACCACTTCCATCAATTAAAACTGATTTGAAAAATCTTCCTGATGATAAACCTGTTATTGTCTGGTTTGGTCATTCATCATATTTAATAAAGATCGATTGTAAACATATCCTGGTCGATCCTGTTTTTTGCGGCCATGCATCTCCTGTTCCTTTTACAACAAAAAGTTTTGCAGGAACAGATATTTATACCGTTGAAGATTTACCTGAGATAGATGTATTGTTAATCAGCCATGATCATTATGATCATTTGGATTATAAAACCGTTCAACAGTTAATATTAAAAACAAAAATGGTTTGTACTTCGCTGGGTGTTGCCTCTCATTTGCAATACTGGGGTTTTGATAGTAATAACATCATAGAATTTGATTGGTGGAATGAACATGTTTTATTTAATGATCTGAAACTAACCGCAGTGCCTGCACGGCATTTTTCAGGACGAGGTTTGATAAGAAATAAAACGTTGTGGTCTGCTTTTGTTTTACAAACAAATGATTACAATTTGTTTCTTGGTGCAGACAGTGGTTATGGCGATCATTTTAAATTGATACATGAAAAATTTCCATCGTTTAATGTTGCCATATTGGAATGCGGTCAATACAATCTTGCCTGGCACAATATACATATGTTGCCGGAAGAAACAGTACAAGCTTGTATTGATCTGCAGGCAAAAGTTTTAATGCCGGTTCATTGGGGAAAGTTTGCACTTTCCTTACACACGTGGGATGAACCCATTCAACGTGTTTCCGCAAAAGCCGATGAATTAAATGTAAAAATTACAACACCAATGATCGGTGAACCGGTTATTATTGATCGCTCATATCCAAACAGTAAATGGTGGGAGATGTAAGATCAATTGCCACGATTTTAAGTTGTAGAATCAAAATGCATAAATTATAATTTGGTTTAGTCGAAATAAATTGGGCTAAAACCCTCAAATATTTTTCATTATATTTCTTCAACCACGACCTAAAGGCCTGGCAATCTTTATCCCTAATTCACGTTAGGTTATGCTGCCATTCAATTCCACAGTACAAGTGTGCGACGCAACCGTGCTCAATTGAAATACGAACGATGACTGCATAAAAATTATAATTACCAAAGAAGAACACTCAATCTTCAATAAACAATACTCAATGTGCAACAACTTAATTACTTCCGCCGCGGCGGACTGGGGTTATTCAGCAAAATATTTATGGAAATATGGAATGGTTTCAATGCCTTTGTAGTAATTGGCAAGGTCATATTTTTCATTCGGGCTGTGCAGGTTATCACTATCCAGACCAAAGCCCATAAAAATAATTTTGATACCGAGCTCCTGCTCAAATAATGAACAGATCGGAATGCTGCCGCCCCCACGCACAGGAATGGGTGGTTTGCCAAATGTTGTTTCAATTGCTTTTGCTGCTGCTTTATAACCTTTGCTATCGATCGGCGTCATATAAGGTTCGCCGCCATGATGGATCATTACACTAATATCAACACAGTCCGGTGCAATACTTTTTAAATGATCGATAAGTATGGTTGTGATCTTATCCGTTTTTTGATTGGGCACCAACCGGCAACTGATCTTTGCATGTGCTTTTGATGGTAACACAGTTTTAGAACCTTCGCCCATATAACCACCCCAAATACCATTCAGTTCAAGTGTTGGGCGGATGCCTGTTCTTTCATTGGTGGTATAACCTTTCTCACCCCACAATTCTTTTACACCCAAATCTCTTTTGTATTCTTCTTCATCATACGGCGCTTCAGCCATCAGCTTTCTTTCTTCATCCGATGATTCCACCACATCATCATAAAAACCAGGAATGGTAATATGATTGTTTTCATCGTGCAGGCTCGCTATCATCTTCGCAAGAATCGTAACCGGGTTTGCAACAGCGCCGCCGTAAACACCGCTGTGCAGATCACGGTTAGGCCCTGTTATTTCAATTTCAATATAACTTAATCCACGCACGCCCACATCCATTGAAGGTGTATCTAACGAAAGCATTGATGTATCGCTGATGAGAATAACATCCGCTTTCAACAAGTCTTTATGTGCTTTTATAAACGTTGCGAGGCTTGGACTGCCGATCTCTTCTTCGCCTTCAATGATAAATTTTATATTTGTGGGAAGCGAGTTCGTAGCCGTCATTGTTTCCAATGCTTTCACATGCATATATACCTGGCCTTTATCATCTGCAGAACCACGCGCATACAATTTTCCATCCTTCACTACCGGCTCAAAAGGCCCGCTGTGCCAGAGCTCCAGCGGATCGGGCGGCTGCACATCATAATGACCGTACACCAAAACAGTAGGCTTTGATGCATCAATGATTTTTTCGCCATATACAATTGGATGACCCTGTGTTTCATATACTTCAGCTTTATCAACACCGGCATCAATCAATTTTTGTTTCATTGCTTCAGCGCATGTAAGCATATCATCTTTATGTTCGCTGCGCGCGCTTACACTTGGTATGCGCAACAGCTCTATCAGTTCATTTAAAAAACGGTCTTTATTTTTTTGTTGATACTCGTTCCAATCGTTCATAAAAAATTTTTATAGATGCGACGAAGATAAGGAAGCACGTAATATTACATACTTATTAAAATAATTTTTGGTAACCAGGAATTGTGTTTCATGGCATCACGAGCCTGTTCCGCACTTAATGCGGGATCGCAATACTTGTACGGCATATTTTTATGGCAACAGCTGTTCTATTATTAGAAAGTCAACGGGCAATGCTTGAAGATTTTCTTTCAGACAAAAATGTAAAACTTATGACTGTATTTGGATAGGGTGCACCTGACACAAATGTTGAAGCAATACAAATAATGAATAAGCTTGGGATGGCGGAAAGATTAGGAATATGGAGCAATTTGAAATTATTGACGTTAAAAATGAAAATGATGTTGTTAAACAATGGAGTAAATTTATTGAAAGCCATCACTATGATTATGAAACTGATTCTTTTAATTTCCCTTAATTTATAATCCACGCGAACAAGCGAAAGCTATTTTCAACATATAATACCTATGACAATTGACGAAGCTTTAGTGCTTCAAATCCAGTTCCTCAACATTTTAAAACTTTATAAGACTTATGGAATTGGTTTAAGCCATTAATAACAGCAGAAAATAAATGGAAAGAAGATAGTAAAACAAAGAAGAAAAGCGGCAGCTAACAAAAAGTATTTAAATAGCATGATTCGACATTGATAATTTTGCTCAAATCATTTATTAGCCTTAGTTCCACAGGCATTACGATATTGCCGTGCCTAATGCAAAGCCCAAACGTTGATTTCTAATGCTATTGCAAACAAAAATCCGTAGGCAATTTTTCTCAAAAATAATTCCCCTTCAGGGGTTAGGGGCTTACCTTAGCACAATGGATAAACGTTTGTTTTTGCTGGATGCCTATGCGCTCATCTTTCGTGCGTATTATGCGCTCATTCGCAACCCGCGCATTACATCAAAAGGAAAAAATACCAACGCGCAGTTTGGTTTCACCAATACTTTGATTGATCTTATCAATAAAGAAAAGCCAACGCATCTTGCCGTTTGTTTTGATGTGGAAGGCGCAACAGAACGACACACAGATTTCGCCGATTACAAAGCTAACCGCCAGGAAGCGCCGGAAGATTTGGTTGCAGCAATTCCTGAGATACAAAAAATTATTGAAGGTTTTAATATTCCATGCATTGGTGTTGCAGGTTATGAGGCTGATGATGTGATCGGAACATTGGCATGGCAGGCAAATGATGCAGGTTATGAAGTATTCATGGTTACACCTGATAAAGATTACGGGCAATTGGTACGTGACGGTATTAAAATTTATAAACCCGGTTACCAGGGCAGCAATGTTGAAATAATGGGGCCGGCAGAAGTATGTGCAAAATGGGATATTCAAAGTGTTCAGCAGGTGATTGATATTTTAGGATTGATGGGCGATGCTGTTGATAATATTCCGGGCATTTCCGGCGTGGGTGAAAAAACTGCTGCAAAATTGTTGAAAGAATATGGCAACCTTGAAAATGTAGTTGCCAATGCAGAAAATATAAAAGGTGCTTTGGGTAAAAAAATTGTTGATGGAAAAGCATCAGCTATCTTAAGCAAAAAACTCGCAACGATCATAACAAATGTGCCTGTTCAGTTTCACGAAGAAAATTTTTGTTTGAAGGAATGGAATAAGGCGGAACTGATTGAAGTATTTACTGAACTTGAATTTAAAACCCTTGGTAAAAGAATTTTGGGTAATGATTTCAATGTATTTGGTAGTGCGCCGGTTGGTGTGCAAACAGATCTTTTTGGCAATGCGATTGAAAGTGCTGCTGCAAGAACGATCATTGAAAAAACAGAAGACAACGAGATTGATGATACAGGTTTGGCGGTATCAAAAAACATCAATAACACAGCACATGAATATATTTTGGTTGATGATGAAAAGAAGATAAAAGAGTTGGTTGATGTATTGATGCAACAAACAGAAATTTGTTTTGATACGGAAACAACCGGTATAGATGCAAATGATGCAGCGTTGGTTGGAATGAGTTTTTCATACAAACCCGGCGAGGCTTATTTTGTTACCTGCACTTCAGATTATGAAGCAACATGCAACCTGCTTGAATTATTAAAACCTTTGTTTGATAATCCGGATCTTTTATGGATCGGCCATAATTTAAAATATGACCTGCTTGTTTTAAAATATTACAACCGTGAAATAAAAGGGCAAGTGTATGATACGATGCTGGCACATTATGTTGTTGAGCCGGATGGCAAGCGCAGCATGGATTTGCTGAGTGCACAATTCTTAAGTTATGAACCTGTGCATATTGAAGAACTCATCGGCAAAAAAGGCAAGCAACAGGGCACCATGCGCGATGTTGAAATTCAAAAACTGAAAGATTATGCTGCTGAAGATGCAGACATAACGTTGCAGTTAAAACATTCATTGCATCCATTATTAAAAACAAAAGATGTTGAACGTGTTTTTTATGAAGTAGAAAATCCGTTGGTGAAAGTATTGACAGATATGGAATATGCCGGTGTAATGATTGATGTTCCTTTCTTATTAAATTACTCAAAAGAATTAGAGCGCGAAGCTTACCAGGCTGAACAGGCTGTGTATGCAGGTGCAGGTGTAAAATTCAACATTGGTTCGCCAAAGCAACTGGGTGAAGTGTTGTTTGAAAAATTAAATCTTGCATCAGCCAAAAAAACAAAAAGTGGCCAGTATGCCACCGGTGAAGATGTATTGATGAAACTGGCACATTCAAATCCAATCGTTGCTGATATTTTAGCATATCGTCAATTAACGAAACTCAAATCAACATATGTTGATGCATTGCCTTCTTTGATCAACCGCAAAAGCGGAAGAGTTCATACAACATACGGACAAGCTGTTGCTGTAACCGGAAGGCTGGCAAGCAATAATCCTAATCTTCAAAACATTCCAATACGTACAGAACGCGGCAAAGAAATTCGAAAAGCATTTATTCCAAGACAAGGCAATGTAATTATCAGCGCAGATTATTCACAAATTGAATTAAGAATTGTTGCGGCCATCAGCGGTGATGAAAATATGTGCAATGCTTTTAGGAACAACGTAGACATTCATACAGCAACTGCGGCAAAAGTGTTTAATATTGATGCAAAAGATGTAACCAAAGAAATGCGCTATAAAGCAAAGAGTGTAAACTTTGGAATCATTTATGGACAAGGTGCATTTGGTTTGGCAGACAATCTCAGCATCAGTAGAACGGAAGCAAAAGGAATTATTGACAACTATAAAAAAGAGTTCAGCGGCATTACAAAATATATGGATAACATGATAAACTTTTGCCGCGAACATGGTTATGTACAAACATTGATGGGCAGAAAGCGCTGGCTGAAAGATATCAATTCAGGTAATTTTACTGTTCGTGGTTATGCTGAACGAAATGCAATTAACTCGCCTATCCAGGGTACTGCTGCAGATATGATAAAGATGGCGATGATAAAAATTCATGACGCGATGAAAAAAGAAAATTTAAAAAGTAAAATGATCATGCAGGTACATGATGAATTGGTATTTGATGCTTTGCCTTCTGAATTGGACGTATTACAACCGTTGATATTAAACAATATGAAATCGGCATTGCCTTTGCCATTTGAAGTTCCGGTAGAAGCAGAACTTGGCATTGGCGACAACTGGCTGGAAGCGCATTAATAAAATTTAAATTATAATTTTATGGATAAAAATCTTGAAAAAAATAAAGCGATTTTAAAGCAGCAACATAATTCAAACGATACAAAAGCTGCTGAAAAAGCTGCAGAGGCAGATATCAAAAAAGATCTCGATCTGACACCTCCAAAAGATCCGGGCGATGATTTGGATGAAGGTGAGCTGGCGCGGCTTGAAGGTGAAGAATAAAGCATGTTATGAAATTGTTATGTGGAAAAAAAAGTTATTTTACTATTGTTCCAAAACATAACTTTCCTGTTGCAATTATATTTGCAGCTTATTGTTTTGCTTAAATAAACTTTTGTTCACCTATAAAAATCTTTGCCATGCCTGTTCTTAATCTTGAGATTTTATCAAAGATCTATTATCAAAAATTCTTCAAAAAGATTGCTGAAGATATGCATGATATAAAAGATTATCTCGAATCTACACCGCAGGAAACAAAAAAATTATTGCATTTATTTCAGTTGAGAAATGAATCGCACAAGGAAGAAAAAGGCAGTGACAACCCTCGCTTTAAAGAGGTCATTGAATTTTTACATAGCTGCAAAGAATCAAAACTGGTAATGCATATTATAAAAGTGAAAGACCAGTTGCACACCATTTTAACAGACACAAATTACACACAGGTTATCGGCGAATTTTAAATCACTTCAACATTTTTTTTAAAAGAAACTAATTTGTTCATATGCAATAAACAGTTTGTTTATTCGCATCATGAACTTTGATACAGCTATTCTCAACTTTCTTTTCAGTCTTCAGCTTCCGTTTAAATTACCCAAAGATGTAGAAGTGCTCGATGCACACCAGCGCGAAGATGTACAACATGCCTGCATTTCATTCTATAAAAAATATTACGACAATAATCATAAGCGTCATTTATTATTAGGAATTAATCCGGGAAGGTTTGGAGGCGGCGTGACTGGTATTCCATTTACAGATCCGGTCCGTTTAGAAAAAATTTGCGGAATAGAAAATGATTTCCAAAAGAAACAGGAATTGTCTTCTGTTTTTATGTATGAAATGATCGAAGCGTTTGGCGGGGCAAAAAAATTCTATCAACAATTTTATATTTCTGCAATTAGTCCGCTTGGATTTACGAAGCATGGCAAAAACCTGAATTATTATGATGATAAAGAATTGATGCAGCGCATTGAGCCGTTTGTTATTGATTGTATGCAACAACAAATTTCATTCGGCTTAAAAACTGATGTTTGCTTTTGTATCGGTGAAGGAGAAAATTTTAAGTATTTACAAAAGCTGAATGCGAAACATAAATGGTTCAATAAGATTGAAACCTTAGCGCATCCAAGATTTGTAATGCAATACAGGTTGAAAAGAAAAGATGAGTTTATTCATCAATACATTGATAAACTCAATCTTACTAATATATAACCTGCATCATGAATAAAATCGTCATAAAAAAGATTATAATCAATCCTCCAAGAAAAGCATATTCAGCAATGGTTTCATAAAGTGCTGCACGTTTTGTTTTACTCCTGATAGAAAGAAAAGCGCATAAACAACTGGTCATAAACAACACAAAACATACTGCAGTTATATTGTCAATAATAGTGGTATCAGAAAGCTTAAAGAATTTGATCGAGGTTAATACAACAAAACAGAAGCCTAATAAATTAGATGATGAATTTAATATCTGTGGCGACTTATTGTCCTGATCACTCATTGCTGATACAGATACTATTTAATAGTAAAAGTTTTGATCTCTTTTACATTCATAAACTGTTTGAATTTTGGCTGGTACACTTCCGCTTCAACATAAGAAAGAGAAACATTTTTATTCGTAAGCCTGGTTGCTGCATTTTTTATCCAGTCATCTGAACCAGGCACATATTCATAATACATAAATGTGAGCACGCGGCCTGATGTTGTTTTAATGGTTATGTAAGTAAAATCCCGTTCTTCAACTTTTATTACAGTGCCATCTGTACTTTGGGCGTTTGCTGTTTCAGTTTCTGTTTCGCCTGGTAATGTCATTTCAAAACCGCTGCCACCATTAGCTGCCAATGCGCCCGCTATCTTTGTAAATGCAGTGCAATTATTTTTCATCATTGCCATTACAAGCTGTGTACCTATTTCCTGCCCCGCTGTTTCATAATCTTTGCCGCTTGCAACAATTTTTGAAACAAGGTCGGGTGCTGATTTAAGCACGCAATTCATGAATGCCTTTTGAATATCATCCTGCGAGCTTTTATCAGTTATATTGGATTTTCCAAGACAATCACAAACTGCATTTGCTGTTCTATCCAATGATGTATCTGTTTGTGAATGTGCTGCTGTAAAAAAAATTAAAGCGAAAAGAGAGAAAATTATTTTTTTCATATAAATTGTATTGCTGTTTCAAATTGTTGCTAAAGTAAATTATTGTTTTAAAATAGATGCAGCCGTTGATACAATTAACTCTGTGTTTTGCAAACGCATGCATTTGAAGTGGCCACGCGGGCATTTTTTTGTGCCAAAATTTGAACATGGCTGACAGGTTAAACCAGGCACAATAAAATTTTCATGCAAGGGTTTGTTCGATGTGCCATAAAAAGGCTCAACCTGTAATTTGGGAGAAGTGCCGCCCCAGATGGCTAACGTTGGTTTTTTATAAGCGCTTGCAATATACTGCAGGCCTGTATCATGCGAAATTACAAGGTGCGCTCTTCGCACAATATCCGCAGATTCATTCAATGAAAATTTTCCGCAGGCATTAAATATTTTTTCCGGATTAACAGATGCCACTTCGTTTCCTTCTTCTGCATCTTCTTTACCGCCAACTAAAATTACCGGGTAATTTATTGCTGAACATATTTCCTGCAATTTATAAACAGGAAGTTTTTTTGTATAATAAGATGCGCCAATAATGATAGCAACATAACCGAATAAATGTCCTGAAGGCAGATCAGCATTTTTTATTTTATCTGCATCCCGGATAAAATAATCAAGCCCTTTGCCGTCATCTATAACACCAAGCGACGCTAACGCATCAATGCAGCGTAAAGAAATATGCCGCTCAGGCATAAAATTTATTTTTAGTTTGGTAAGTATAAATTTTTGAATGCTCAGTTTTTTATAGCTGTACCAAACTGCTTTGTTACGCACGAGTTGTATGCGGAGTAAACAAGTGCGGATGTTTTTATGAAGGTCGATGATGTAATCATAATTTTCTTTACGCAACTCATTGGCAAGAGTTGAAAGATCATCTTTGAAGTAATAAAACTTATCGATATAAGGATTTGCTATTGTTACGGCTTTCATTTTTTCTTTGGTAAGAAAGTGAACTTCAACACCAGGTATCTGTTGCTTAAGACAACGTATTGCCGGTGTAGTAAGAACAATGTCACCTATAGAAGAAAAACGAATAACAAGAACCTTCATTAAAATAAAATTAGGTGCAAAGAAAAAGCTTCGCTGTGTAAAAGAAAAGCAGGCACTAAGCCTGCTCTAAAATTTTTACTTATGTTTTTCCGGATCATTCATCATCACCACTTTCTATAATATCCTCAGCAGCACTCTCCTCTGTAGCATCATCAGCAGCCTCCTCTGTAACATTATCAGCACTATCTGCAATGTCATCACTGCTTTCTGTTCGTTCGCCTTCTTCACTAAAACCTTCATTGTTTTGCGGCAAATCATATTTCTCTTCAATATCAACAAATTTTTTCCCTAGCAAACTGCGTGTGCCATATTGTTGCGGACCAATGCCTTCCACCCTCGATGTTGCAGGATAAACAATTTTAATGCTTTCTTCTTTTGAAATATTGATCAGTTCAAGATGAAACGTCCAGTTCTTTGTAAAATCATACACGTATACAAATTTCTGGTTGGTATCTCGAATCTCGCTGCCTATTGTTGTATTCATCATTAACAAAGGCTCCGCCTTGTATTCTTTATCATACTTCTCCAATGTAATTTCCCTTCCCCGCTGCCAGTTATCATTGCTCCTGTAAAATGTTCCCTGGTGCTTATTATCAAACTCGTAGGCTTTAAGAATTACAGTATGCAGATCAAAAAAAGTTTGAGAATGTTTAATTACAACATCGCGGTAAACTGAATCATCTTCCTCGTAATATGCTCTGAATTTTAAAACTGCCATGAATAGAATTCTTTAGTTTGTTACTCGCCAAGCATTGCTATTGCAACCTGAATAATATGCTCCTGCTTAGTTAAAAACAAAAATCATACTTGTTATCTAATGATTTTTATAAGTAAAAAACGGCGGCAACATACATAAAAAATTTGTTACACAATAAATTTATGTTACCGGCTTAATATTGAGCAAGGCGGCTTTTTTAAGCATCAGTACATAAGCGGCCTCATATTCATTGGGAATTTCACCGTCTAATATTGCTTCGCGTATTGCATCTTTAATAATGCCGATATTCCTTCCCGGCGGCAATCCAAAAGTTTGCATGATAATTTCACCTGTTATTGGCGGTTGCCAGTTGCGTATCTTATCTTTTTCTTCAACTTCTATCAAGCGGCTGCGAACCATTTCAAAATTAGCCATGTAACGCTTCACCTTTACTTTATTCTTGCTGGTAATATCTGCATTACACAACAGCATTAAAGCATCAATATCTTCACCTGCATCAAACAACACCCGCCTTATGGCGCTATCGGTAATATTTTCTTTTGTTAAACTTATTGGACGAAGATGTAAGGCAATCAGTTTTTGAACGAGCCGCATCTTTTCATGTTGCGGCAGTTTCAGCTTTGCAAAAATTTTAGGGATCATTCTTGCGCCAACCGCTTCATGCCCGTGAAATGTCCAGCCTTCTTCCTTGCTGAATTTTTTTGTTGCAGGCTTTGCAATATCATGCAATAAAGCAGCCCAACGCAACCAGATATCATTTGTATTGACCGAGATATTATCAAGCACCTGCAGCGTATGCGAAAAATTATCTTTATGGCCAACGCCATCAATATATTCAGCACCTTGTAATTGCAACAACTGCGGAAAAATTATTTCAAGCAAACCACTATCGCGCAGCAAGTACCAGCCAACAGAAGGTTTTTGTGCAAGCATTATTTTATTCAGCTCATCGGTTATACGTTCCTGCGAAACAATTTTAATGCGTTCAGTATCTTTCTTAATAGCATGGAATGTATTTACTTCGATTGTAAACCCAAGTTGTGTTGCAAAACGAATAGCACGCATCATACGCAAAGGATCATCACTAAAAGTTTTTATAGGTTCAAGTGGTGTTTGAATGATCTTTTGCTGAAGATGTTCAATGCCGTTCAAAGGATCGAGTAGTTTGCCGAAATCATTTTTATTCAAGCTGACCGCAAGTGCATTGATGGTAAAATCGCGACGGCTCACATCATCTTCAAGCGTTCCTGTTTCAACAGCAGGCTTACGTGAATGTTCGGCGTAACTTTCTTTCCTGGCACCCACAAATTCAATGTCAAGCCCCGGCACTTTTATTTGCGCTGTTCCGAAATTTTTAAAGAAAGCAACGGTTGGTTTGGGATTAAAAAGTTCAGCAACAGCATGTGCCAGTTTAATGCCATCACCAAGGCAAACTATATCTGCATCTTTTGTTTCGCGGCCAAGCAACTTATCACGTACAAAACCACCGATAAGATAGCTCGGCATCGAAAGTGCTTCCGATGCCTTTGCAATCTTGTTAAAGATAAATAGCTCCTTGCTTGTATACTGTATTTGCATACCGGGCAAAGATAAGGGCGTGAAAAAAGAGAGCGCTTTTTTATTCAAATTCAAGCTGGTTACCAAAAAACTCCCAGTCAAACAAAATATAATCGGGATGAATAAGGCTACAGATAATATGTTTTATCTCATTAGACCTGCTCCTGTATTTTGGCTTTTTGATTTAACGATATTGTATGAAGTTTTTTTTGAAATTACTTTAGTGGCCGGTTCCAAACATTCAATTTAAACAACAATAAGTAATATTTCAAAAACTATGCAATGCAGCTTTTGGTCGCCCAAATGTGAATAAGTTACGGCCGAATGATTTCGGGTGCACCGTTTTTCCACCGAATGATAGAAGAAGCACTGTTGCAACTTTTGTCATGTTGCCTGTATTGCACAATATAATCCACACCTTGTTTTACAACAACCGAGATCTCATCAAAGTTTGCGGGTGAAGCTTCACCACTTATATTAGCTGAAGTACTCACAACAGGTTTGCGAAAACGTTTAATAATATACCTGCAAAATTCGTCCCTGCATATGCGAATAGCCACGGAACCATCTTCATTAATTACATTTTCCGCCAGCCCTAAAGCATATTCATAAATAACTGTTGTAGGCTTGTTGACCATTTGCAGGTAATCAAACACAGCAAGGTCAGGCGACGCAGTATATTGCAGAATATCTCTTTCTGAAGCTGTCAGCACAACAAAACTTTTTTTCTGTGGCCGTTGTTTCAAAGCGATAATTCTTTCAACGG
Source organism: Bacteroidota bacterium (assembly GCA_013289015.1). Classification (GTDB taxonomy): domain Bacteria; phylum Bacteroidota; class Bacteroidia; order Chitinophagales; family Chitinophagaceae; genus Parafilimonas. The sequence goes on from JABDAV010000042.1 coordinate 22,716, forward strand.
CTAAAGCATTTGTAGCATCGCAGCCAATTCCCCAGATAGTATCTGTAGGATATAGAATAATGCCACCTTGTCGCAAAACATTCACTGCATTTTCCGCATCATCATCAAAAATTTCTTCATTCATATTTAAGTATTGACAGCAACTTTTGTTTGTTTATATCAAGCGCGCATTTAAAATGTTTTTCAGGACATTCCTTTCTGCCATGGGTTGTACATGGCCTGCAATATAAAGGTTCAGTTTTTTCAACAACAAAACTTTTATCGCTTAAAGGCCAGTAGCCAAACCAGGTAACGGTTGAACAAAACACAGCAGTAACAGGAGCATTCATAGCAGAGGCAATGTGCAGCGGCGCAGAATCATTTGCATAATTCATCAATGCATTTTCCATCAATGCAGCGGATTGCAAAAAACTTAATGTTCCGCATAAATTCTTAGTAGTATGACCAGGCAATACAGCTATAATATTATCGCATAAATTTTTATCTGAAGGCGCACCCAAAAAATAAATATTTATTGATGATGGAATTTCTCTTAAAAACTCAATCCATTTTTCTTTTGGAAATTGTTTGGTGAACCAAACAGATGATGGTGCAACGCAGATGTATTTAGCAGTTGATAGTTGAGAATTGACAGTTGACAATTCACGATTGACGAAAGTATGATCTTCTTCAGATGGATACAACTTCATTCGCGCAGGCACATCATTTGTAAAATGCTTTACCAGAGAAAGATTACGCTCTGTTTCATGAACAGGATGTTCTTTTGTGCCAACGATATGTTTAACTTTTACATCAAACAAAAAACTCAAAGGGTTTTTATCAAAGCCTATCTTTTCTTTCGCATTTGAAAATGCTGTTATTAATCCTGTTGAAAAAAAACGCTGCACATTTATAACCTTATCATATTTTTTTTCACGAATAGTATTGATCAGCTTAAAAAGATTCTTTGTCTTATTTTCTTTTTTTATCCAGATCATCACTTCATTCAGGTAAGGATGATTTGCAAGCAAGTCTTCATTGCCTTTTCGCAACAAAAAATCAATTTGTGCATCCGGGAAAGATGCATGCAACTTTTCAATTAAAACTGTTGCGAGCACTACATCACCTATAAAAGCTGTTTGTATTATGAGGAATTTTTGCACGTTGCGAAGGTAAACGGCTTAAAGCTTTACAAGATCATTTTTTAAAGCATAAACAACAAGTCCAACGGAATTTTTTACATCCATTTTTTCCATGATGCGCTGGCGGTGGCCTTCAATAGTGCGGCTGCTTAAAAATAATTTTTCGCCAATTTCTTTGTTGGAATGTTCGGCGCAAATAAGGTTTATGATCTCAATTTCCCGATCGCTGAATTCAGGGCGTAACTTTTTCTGATATGGATTGATCCTGCTTTTTGCAAGAAGACTGATCATTTTATAACTCGTGCTCTTACTATAATAATAATTGCCATGGTACACAGTAGTAATGGCATCTATTATTTCAGTCTTATCGCTGTTTTTAAGCAGGTAACCTTTTGCACCGGCTTCCATCATATCAAGTATAAGATCATCTTCATCAAACATAGAAAGGCATATAATTGCCGCTTCTTTATCTATTGCAATAATTTTTTTAACGGCATCAATGCCATCCATTACCGGCATCTTTATATCGGTTAAAATTACCTGTGGTTTATATTTATTTACCATGTCAACAAGTTCTGATCCGTTTTGAGCTTCACCGGCAATCTGTATTTCAGGATATTTGCCAAGCATCAACTTCAATCCATCACGGAAAATTTCATGGTCGTCGGCGATAACGATTTTTATATCCGGCAGCAGGTTAGTCATTCTATTCTAAAGGTATCAAAATAAAATAAGTTGTTCCTTTAAAAGATTCGCTCTTTACAGTAAGTTTTCCATTTAATAATGCAACCCTGTTATGGATGTTCAGTAACCCCAAACCTGAAGACGGTACAGCATTTTTACTATCATAATCAAAACCTTTTCCATTATCACTTGCGGTAAAAACAAGATGCCCATCTTTTTTATTTAATTGAATAGTTAATGCTGATGCCTGCGCATGTTTCAAAGTGTTATGAATTATTTCCTGAACAATCCTGTAAAGATTCAATTCGCTTTCAGCGTTTAATTGAAGATTGTCATCATATATAAAATCTATTTGTAAAGCATGCGCTTCATTCATTTTATTAATGAACTCGGTGATGGCTGTTGTTAGTCCTTTTCTTATAAGTGTATTGGGTAAAAGATCATAGGCAATTTCGCGAAAATGCGTTATCACTTCGTCTATTAACTTACCTGATTTCTCAATAACGTTTTTCTCCTCTTCACTTACAGGCTCCACATGATTCACATGCAGTTTAATTGCAGAAAGCATGGGCCCGATATCATCGTGCAGATCGGAAGCTATGCGTTTACGTTCATTTTCAAGTGTATCAATTTCAGCTTTAATGCGGGCTTCCTGCCACTTTGTAATCTTATGATGTTGTTTACTGAAAGTATAGATCATATAAAAGATGATAACACCCAAAAAAACAGCAACAGTGATTACTATGCTCAATATTTCGGTTTGCGTGGAATGCATATAATAGCCCAGGTGAATATAAGATAACAAACAGGGTTTATAAACTTGAAGATATTATAAGAAAAGACGGATGACAAATGTGATATTCCTATCGCCATAAAACTGAACGCCAGTATGCTATAACCTTTCATAAGCAAGGTGCCGGTTGCAATAAAGTTTTCAGGATTTGCAGCAAACCCTACATCTTTAAAAATCTGCAGGCTTAACTGTTTTACAGAGAGAAAAAAAATTATAAGAGACAGAATGATTTCACTATATAATAAAATATGTTTCCAAAACATCGATAAGAAATCTTCTTTCCCTGTAAAAGATAGTTCAAGCAATTGAATGATAACACCAAAAACAATGAGCGTAACAAATCTTTTATTATTTATGATACCACAATTTTTAAACAGCATCATATACAAAATATATTCTTCGAGGAAATAAAGATTGTAAACAGGTATATAAATTGTCTGGTTGCCAAATTTTAAATCAGCTATTCCAACAATCAATTCTGTTAAAAATGCAGCAAGCATTAACACAATGAACGGATAATATTCTTGTTTTATAGTTCTCCATTTCGCGATGCCAACAAGCAACGGAACAACACAGCTGATCGATAGTATAAAAGACAATAATGCATTCATAGCATATCATTATTAAGGGCAACAAGGCACCTGGCCTGTTTCTGCCCTGTAAGCAGGAGAGCCGGAACTATCAGGTATCAGTAATTCAGTGTAGTTTTTACTTACTCCTGAAATGATCTGGTGTACTACAAAATTGCTGTCCATTCCATATGCAATAGAAATACCAATGCAATCTTTAATACATAGAATTTTAAGAATGACCTGCTTGTTAAAATTTTCTCCGTCAGATAATACGTCTGAATCTGCACCTACTTTATTGTTACAAATGCTGTCTTTGTACAACTGGTAACGCGCTATCCAGGCATAGCTTGTTACAGTATCAATTAAATGATTAATGTTTTGTAAAGCGATGGCTTGTGGAGCAACCGCAGGTGCAATTTCAACACAGTCTTTACATTTTGGTGTGCAGGAATACTGGTTGATAATAAATACAAATACGAACAGGCAGTTGATAATCAGGAATACCTTCTTTTTCATAGATGATAATTTTTTTCGAAACGAAAATACCATTAGCTCTTGCTTAGGCATTAGGTATTTCTACGCATTTTTCCAGGTAAACATCGCAGTAAGATTCAGTAATGATACGCTATGAAAAGATTTTAAGCAATATCATTTTTGGGGTGCTGATTAAAAGTAGCGTTTATCAAAAACAAACTTAATTCAGCCTCTCTTTTTAAGAGACCGGCCAAGCCGAAAACCGTACAGAGTAGGCAATAAAACTTAAAAATATAATTTATGAAAAAGCTTTTATTCTTTTTATTTTTTGCATCTGCAGGCTATTTAAGCAATGCACAGTTTGTAAAAACTTACACAGCTATACCAGGCTGTTTTAGTCAGGGTGGCAGCCTTATTTTCAACTGTATCAGTAAATCAAACACAGGAGGTAATTTTTTTATCTGTGGTATGCAGGACAGCTCTTTGTACGTAGCGGAAGTTGATCCAAACGGGGCTGTTGTACGGGAAAAACTTATAGGCACGAACAATAAATTTTTACTTCCCCATACTATGATCACAGACAGAGATAACAACCTGGTAATTGTAGGCGATATAAAAGCTTCAGCCACATCAGGTCAGCTGAGAGGATTTCTGATGAAAATAACCCCGTTACTTAGTATTCTTTACGAAAAAGATTACAATACATTTGGAAGAGGCAATACAGCTACTTTATCTGATGTAAAAGAAAATGGGAGGTATTATTATGTATGCGGTACCACGTTATTGCCAAACGATCCCTCCCGTATTTATGATGTGTTATTAATGAGGGTTGATCGTAATACGGGTGATTTTATTAATCCCGCAACTGATATTTATAGTGGCCAGCCAAAGCCTAACAATATTTATGATAGTTACGATGCTCTTACTTTAGGAGTAGACGATGAAGGTACTTTAGGAGAAATAAATACCACGGGCCGCATTACAGCAAACGTATCACGGCCATGGATCAACAAACATGAGGTTACAACATTAAATTTTACAAGAGGGCAGCGTTACCTGCAATCTACTGATACACGGGCAGGCCTTTATAGCTTCAGTCTTATACAGGATAGTTCAAACTTACTTACCTGCTGGGGTGGTGAGTTAAACAATACAGGCAGTTATAATGACATAGGTTTGATAAAAGCAGATTATACTTCACTCAACCCAGTTTTTATGAAACAATATTTTATTACTTCTCCAAAGCCACAAAGTGAAATTTTATTAAAATCTGTAAAGAAAGATGTGCTCAATAACGGCTATGTAAACGAAGGATTCTGGTGGACCCGCGGGACAGACGTCAATGGAAGGGCTTTGCCGGGAAATCTTTTTCTTTTGAAAGTTGATAATAATGGAGAGCCTGTTTGGGGCCGCCAGTTTAAAAACATCTTAGTAAGCTTATACAGTCATAACTCAGAATTTGTGATTGCAGGCAATTATGTATATGCAGTAGGCTACAAAGTTGATCCCAATAATCCAGCAAATTATAACGGAGCATTAATACAAATACCTGCTAACAATGGCGCAATGGACACGGCCTGTACTTATGTACTTAAGGTAGATAGAAAAGACCTTAAATATAATACGTCAGATTCTTTACAGCGATTAGATATGACGATTTTTGACCCGTCTAATTTATATCCTGTAAACTGCCTGAAGACAGAGCGTACTGACAAATGTGATAATCCTTGTAAGGATTCTATTAAATTGAATGGAGACTTTGATTTAACAGGCAGCATTGTAACAGGCAATACAGTAACCTTCTCCGTTACTGCTGCCAATTATGATATTGTCCATAATTCAGAATGGATCGTAAGTGATGTTACATCAGGAACTTCAATTCTTATCGAACATGATGCGGTTGGCGGCGCCTGGAGCATGCTTAATTCAACAAACTTTGGAGGATATTATGGGAGTACGCATGTAAATATGGGATCAACCACATTTTACCAGCAGCATAAATATCGTTTTCAACATATTCTTTCTGCTACCAACGCGTGTGGTATCACTACATCAGATACAGTAACTAAAGTTATTTACATGGGAACAAGTTTTAGAGGCGGCAACGGCAATTTCATTATCATAAATGAAACAAACGGAAAGCAAATGGCAGGTGGCCACGCTTCTCTGTTAACTTCAAAAATAAATATTGAAGAAGGCAAAAGTATAATATATCCTAACCCTGCAAATGGCTCTATCACGCTGGATGTAAATAAACTGCAGGTAGCAAATCCTGTGATACAGATCTTTTCATCAACAGGCCAGCCCATACAAACCATTAAAATTTTGGGTATCCGGCAAACTTTAAAGACAGGCAATTGGGCAAGCGGTAGTT
>JABDAV010000043.1 GCA_013289015.1 Bacteroidota bacterium
GATGGTTGATGTTAGCTGTAAAAATGAAAACTTATTTAGCCCTTAGGCTGATCTATTTTCGGGGACTTTTTCAGAATCAGTCCTGTTCATTTTTGGACGGGACTTTTTTTAGATTTTGCGCGATGCTTTTTTGAAGAACCTTTATTTTACCGGAGATATCCTGTAAGCCCTGATTGAAGGAAACGTACGAAGGTTGTTCTGTTGCCAGCCACAGCAGCACCATCGCAATATAGTCCTGCATGTCTTTTCCGGAAAAGTTTGTTTTAAATTCCAGCAGCTTTGCATTCACGATCTTTACAGTTTTACGCAGATTTTCCTCGTCGACTGGTTTAACTTTTAAACGATAATTTCTATCACCAACGAGTATATTTATTGGTATTAACTCTTCCATAGTTTATGTATTAAGCAGCGAAAGGCATTTTTCAATATCTTTTAAATACACGTCAATCTTTGCCTTTAATATTTTTTTATCTTCTGCATCATATAATTCGGCAATATGATTAGACACAAACTTTTGCTGCAAAAGTTCAATGGACTTTTCTTTTTCAGTCAGCTCTTTTTTAACATGAATAATTTGCTGCTTTAAATGCTCGTTTTCTTTTTTAACATCGGCAAATTCCTTTAAAAGTCTTTGTACAGTTTCCTGTAACTCTTTTATGTTGGCATACAAATCGTTCATAAAAAATATTATTGCCTTATTTCAGCCTGCAGATCGTTTATTAATGTATTGGTGATTGTTTGCATGTCTGTTTCTACCTCCCCGTCAGTAAGCGTTTTTTCTTTATTCAGAAACTTGAAATTTATCGCAAAAGATTTTTTATCGCTTCCTATGTTTCCACCTTCATAAATATCAAACAAATCATAATGCTGCAAAAAGCGCAAATGCAAAGCATCTAAAGACGCCATAACGGTTTGATAGTTGACTTTCTTATTTATAATTATCGAAAGATCTCTTTCCACACTTGGGAATTGAGGAAACTCTTTATATAATATCTCTTTTGTTTGTGCTGCTTTTATCAAAGATTCCAAAACAAGTTCAAGGTATACTACAGGCTGTTTAATGCTAAACTTTTGTAGTGAAGAATTATTTACCTGTAAAAGTTTTCCAAGTTCATTCTTTTGAGTCATTATCATTTGAAAATTTCCTTCACCAGACGATTGCGTTTCTTCGAAAACGATATTTTTTATGTTGGTGCTTTCAAGCAATGCAATTACTATACCTTTTGCCGTAAAAAAATCTGCTTCTGTTACTTGCTGTTTCCAATTTATATTTTGTTTTTTCCCTGTTATCCAAAAACAAATTTTTTCGGTTTCGTTATAAGCATTGTTTGTTTGATGATAAGTTTTACCAAGCTCAAAAAAACACAGCTTATTATTTTTTCTGTTGATATTATAAGAAAGAATTTCCAGGCCGGTTTCAAGCATAGAAGGCCGCATGATATCGAGATCAGCACTCAAATTATTCAGCAGCCTTACAGCCGATGACAAATTTGCTTCGCTATAGTTTTTGCTGTTCGTAATTGAATTGGTAACGATCTCATTAAATCCAAGCCCGGCAAGCATTTGCGAAAGTTTTTCCTTTAGCTGTGAATCCAGAATATGTTCCTGTATCGAAGGCGTAATAGTTATAGTTGAAGGGATAGTAATGTTATTAAGCCCGTCAACCCGTATGATTTCTTCTACTATATCTGCCGGTATGGATACATCCGCTTTACTAAACGGAACTGCCACCTTTATACCCTGGTTATCTTCATCAAGAATATCAAATTCCAAAACCGATAAAATATTTTTTACTGAAATAGAAGGATATTGCTTGCCACTTAATTTTTTTAAATAGTCATATTTTAAAGTAATCTCTTTCTTTATAGCAGGAACAGGATAAACATCAATAATGCTTCCGTTTATTTTACCGCCTGCTATGTCGGTTATCAATTGTGCTGCTCTCGAAAGTGCAGCAACTGTTCCGGAGATATCAACACCTTTTTCAAATCTTACAGCAGCTTCTGTTCTCAATCCATGTTTTAATGATGTTGTCCTTATGGAAGATGGGCTGAACCAAGCGCTTTCTAAAAATATATTTACTGTTTTATTTGAAACACCACTTTTAATACCGCCAAATACACCTGCAATACAAACAGGCTCATCATCATTGCATATCATTAAATCTTTAGTGCTTAATTTTCTTTCAACATCATCAAGTGTTTTAAAAATAGTTCCTTCCGGTAAATTTTTAATTACTACTTTTTTTGATGTTAATGCATCTGCATCAAAAGCATGCAGTGGTTGCCCGGTTTCATGCAAAACAAAATTTGTTATATCAACAATGTTATTAATCGGTCGCTGGCCAATCGATTTCAAAAAATTTTGTAGCCATGCAGGTGATTCGGCTACCTTAATATTATTGACTGTGAGAGCGGAATAACGCCTGCAATCGTTGGTATTTTCAATAATTACTTTAAAGTCGTTTTTTGAATTATCTGTCTCAACAATATTTTCAAAAGGCAGTGTTGGTTGTACAATTTTGTTTTGGTGATGGGAAAGCCATGCACAAACGTCTTTGGCAACGCCAATGTGACTCATGGCATCCATACGGTTGGGTGTTAACCCGATCTCATAGATCCAATCTGAATAGGGTTCAAAAATATCTTTGGCGAACCTGCCTTTTTCAGTACCGGGTGGCAAAATCAAAATTCCTTCGTGGTTATCACTTAATCCAATTTCATCTTCTGCGCAAATCATTCCATAGCTTTCTATACCTCTTATTTTGGCAACCTTCATTGTAACGGGATCGCCGCTTAGCGGATAAATTGTGGCGCCCACCGGAGCCACAATAACTTTTTGCCCAACACCTATATTTGTTGCACCGCAAACTATCTGTAAGGGTGCGCCGCTGCCAATATCCACTTTAGTAAGTTTGAGCTTATCGGCGTTGGGGTGTTGTTCACAGCTCACAACTTCGCCAACTATCAAACCCTCAAGACCGCCTTTGATACTTTCAAATCTTTCCAGCAATTCTACTTCAAGTCCAAGTGAGGTTAATATTGCTGACAATTTCTCCGGTTCAACCTGTTCAGGCAGATATTTACAAAGCCAGGTATACGATATCTTCATACACTGCAAAAATATAGTTTAGAAAACCCCGTTGGCGGAGTTTTTTTATACGGGATAAGACACTGAAACCTGAAAGCTTATTTCTTCGATATAACTTCGATATTTCTTCGATATAACTTCGATCTATTGGATCGAAGTTATATCGACTTTATATCGATTATTTTTTGTCGAAATAAGCTACCGGGTAAACAGGAGACAGGCAATTAATGAATAAAATGAGCAATACAGTCAGCAGTTATGCAATCTATCATTCCTTATAGGCCAATAGTAAAAAAATGCCTTTCAATTTTTACTTTCGGTCATCTCCCATGTAACCATATAAAAAAAACACCGCCAATAGATGTTAGAAAATAAGCGCATTCAACTCTAAATTTTATAAGTGCAGATAGTTCTTTTTTTAAAAATGACCATGAACATCATAAAAATGTTTTTGCACCAGGCTATATAGAAAGTTGTGAGCAATTCTTTTAAAACTTTTAATTTATGTTTAAAACATGCAAGATTATGGTGGATAACATCGTTTTTTTGTTTGCAGGATGTGGATTAACGTTTAATAAGTTTAAATGAAATAAAATTTTTTGATGCCATGAATTACTGTTTAATTCGTTGCCCCGATTTCGCATAACAATTCCGAAACATGGGCGTAACGATTTCGTAATATTAAAAAGCAGGTAACTAACCCAATAAATTTTTTACAACATAATGGATATTGTAAACCAAAATAAAGACAGGAGAACCAGGAGAAAATCGTCTATAGACCTCAGTACAATGGTATACGGTAAACTGCCGCCACAGGCCAAAGAGCTTGAGGAAGCAGTACTTGGCGCCGTTATGCTTGAAAAAAGTGCCTTTGACACTATTGTTGAAATATTGAAACCTGAATGTTTTTATGTAGATGCACACCAGCGCATATTCAAAATTTTTCAAACACTGGCACAACAAAGCATACCTATCGATATGCTTACGGTAGTGGAAGAATTGAAAAAGCAAGAAGAACTGGAAGAAGTGGGCGGCCCCTATTACATAACCAAGCTGACCAATGCCGTAGTTTCTACTGCCAATATTGAAGCGCATGCACGCATAATACTTCAGAAATTTATTCAGCGGGAATTGATCCGCATTAGCGGCGAAATTATTAGTGATGCGTACGAAGACAGCACCGATGTTTTTGATCTGCTGGATGACAGTGAATCAAAAATGTTCAATATCACCAATAATTATCTCAAGAAAAATTATGAAGATATTGGCAATGCACTCGCAAAAACCATTAACCGTATTGATGAGCTGCGTACTAAGACAGAAGATATTTCCGGCGTAACCAGCGGTTTTGCAAGCCTTGACCGTATTACTTATGGCTGGCAGCCAACCGATCTTATAGTACTGGCTGCAAGGCCTTCTGTTGGTAAAACCGCACTGGCTTTAAATCTTGCACGCAATGCAGCATTAAATCCTGTTAAAAAAACACCGGTTGGTTTGTTTTCGCTTGAAATGAGTTCTTCACAATTGGTGCAACGCATATTGTCAGCCGAAAGCGAGATTGCGCTTGAAAAAATTGCACGGGGTAAACTGGAAGACTACGAATACCAGCAATTGCATACCAAGGGTATTAAAAAATTAGAACAGGCGCCTATATTTATTGATGATACTGCGGCGCTGAATATTTTCGAGTTTCGCGCTAAAGCAAGAAGGCTTGTAAACAAACATCATGTTGGATTGATCATTATAGATTACCTCCAGCTTATGAGCGGAATGAGTGACCGTGGTGCTAACCGCGAACAGGAGATAAGCAATATTTCAAGAAACCTGAAAGCACTTGCAAAAGAATTGAACATACCGATCATTGCTTTAAGCCAGTTAAGCCGCGCGGTTGAAACCCGGAAAGAAAGCAAGATGCCGCAATTGAGCGATCTGCGTGAGTCGGGTGCGATTGAACAGGATGCTGATATGGTTATGTTTATTTACCGGCCCGAGTATTATGAAAACTTTTCCAATGAACATGGTGAAAGCACACGTGGTGAAACGCATATAAAAATTGCCAAACATCGTAACGGCGCACTTGACACCATTAAGCTTCGTGCATTATTGCATATACAAAAGTTTGAAGAATGGGATGATAATAATAATTCCTTACCACCAGGTAAAAGCTGGAAACAATTACCACCTGATCCATCATCGCAAGGGAGTGATAACGGTGCGAAATTGTTCATTCAAAAGGGAAGCCGCATGAATGATGATGCATTTGCAGATGATGAAAATCCATTTTAAACTAACTTGCATAGAACTCTTTCAAACAGGCGATCAGCTAAAAACCGGTTGCCTGTTTTGTTTATAGAAAGCATCATTATGGTAATGCATCTCCGGGAAAAGTTTTTACATGCAGCATTTCATAGATCAATACACCCTTTTGTATCGCAGGATCTTCCTCTAAAACTTTTTCTACGGCTTGTTTGTCTGCATTAAAAATCCCTATTCCACGAATATCATTATCTTCTATAATCGGGCAAACAATTGAAAGTATCCCGCTTTCCTTTCGGGACTAACATCATTCGGTCCTTTCTTTAGAATTACCACCGTATAATTTTTTGCTTTGCCTAACATCTGTATCATAAATTCATTAGTGATCGTGCTCATATCAATTGTATTTTAATAGTACTAATTTAACGTGAGTTCGGTTTAAGCCTGAAAGGCTTTAATATAAATAGCCTTCGATGTAACCGGAGGATAAAATCGTTATTAATCAATTGAATCCTTGCAGGGTTATTCAAATTAAATCCTTCCAGGATTACTTTATGCTTAACCCGAACTCACGTTAATTTACCTAAGCAATTTATTAACAATTATGGTTGAAGGCCTCAAGGTATTTTTGCGAACAATAAGAGCAGAAAACCGGTTTATTTCATTATTCTTTTCAGTAGTAATAATTCCTGATGCAAAAAATAATTGTAATTCTTACAATAAATTTTATATTCTTTTCAGCACTACATGCGCAGAGCAATAACACTATTGCAGGAAGTATTATTGATAGCATTTCAAAATCGCCCGTTGAATATGCCACCATTACTTTAACTGATGCTGCAACAAACAAAGTAGTGAATGGCTCAACAACCGATAGCCTCGGTTATTTTAAGATTACAGGTATTAATGCAGGATCATACATTATTTCATTTGAATCCATTGGCTACACAAAAAAAATACTAAATAGTTTTCACGTTAACGAAAGTCATATCACGCAAAGCGCTGGTACAATTAGATTACAGAAAAGCAGCAATACTTTAAAAGATGTAGTTGTTACTGCACAAACAAAACTGGTAGAAACTAAAATTGATAAGATAGTTTACAACGTAGAGAATGACATTACTTCACAGGGTGGTGTTGCTACAGATGTGTTGAAGAAAGTGCCGCAGGTTTCCGTTGATGCTGATGGCAATGTTGAACTTGCCGGCAGCAGCGGTATTCGTTTTTTGATCGATGGCAAACCCTCCACCGCCTTCGGCAGCAACATAGCTGATGTGTTGCAATCCATTCCTTCAAGCCAGATAAAAAGCATAGAAGTTATAACCAATCCCGGAGCTAAATATGATGCACAAGGCATGGGCGGTATCATCAATATTATTCTGAAAAAATCAAAAGTGCAAGGTGTGAATGGTAATGTTTCTGCTTCAATGGGCACGAGGCTTGAAAATGGTTCATTCAACATAACTATGCGAAAAGGTAATTTTGGTTTGAATGCTTTTGCAAGTGGTAACGGAAGACTTCCTGCAAAAACACCTACTTCATCGCTGCGCACAACAACAGATACAACGGCAAAAGTTCTCAACCTGCTTAGCCAGGAAAGTGAACCTGAAACAAAAAGATATGGCGTACAATCTGGTTTAGGTTTTGATTGGGCTTTTAGAAAATACAACAGCTTAAGCGGCGATGTAAATTATAACAGGTTTGGAAATTCAGGTAATGGATTAGTGAACCAGGAACAAAAATCAATTCCCTTCAACAATGATTCAGCGATTACAGATATAATTTCAACCAATAATTTCAGCAACAAATTTTTATTTCATTCTGTGGATGCGGAACTTGATTACAAGCGGACTTTTAAAAAAGAAGATCAATCGCTTGAAGTTGATTTAAGCACAAGTTTAGGTAGGAATAATGATGGAGTGAATAATTATCAAACGTTATTACCGCATGATTCTGTTTTTTACGGCATCAATAACAGCAATGCAGGAAAGCAAAATGAAGCCGAGCTTGAAATAGATTACACGCAGCCTTTCTCAGAAAAAGTAAACTTTGATGCAGGCGCAGATTTTACATTTGATAATATCACGAGCAAATCAGATGTATATGCGCTCGATCCTGTTGGCAAGAGTTTTTTTTATGATAGTTCTTTATCAAATTACCTGAGTTATAAACAGGCAGTGTATGCGGCATACGCTGAATTGAGTTTTCCTGTAGGATCATTGTTCGATGTAAAAGCAGGATCGAGATATGAACGCACAGAGATCAATGCTTATTACTCGCAGGCAGAGCAACAGGCTGCAACGCCAGGGTATAACACATTTGTTCCTTCTATGTATTTGCTTAAAAAATTACCGGGCAATCAAAGTATAAAACTCAGTTATTCAAAACGCATTAACCGTCCTGAGTATGATGATCTTAATCCTTTTATCAATACCAGCGATCCCAAAAATATAACATCAGGCAATCCATACCTTAAGCCTGAAATTGGCAACCGCATTGAGTTTGCGTACAATCACGATTATGGCCAACTCGGTTCATTTATGGTTACTGCTTTTTACCGTGTAAGCAATGATGATATTCAGTCTTACACAGCTTTCTATTCTTCATTGCAGGTGGGCGATACTGTTTATAAAAATGTTTCTGTAAGCACAAGAGAAAATATTGGTGTTGAAAAAAATGCCGGCGTTAGTTTTTTCGGAACGTTGCGTTTGAATGATAAGCTTAACCTGCGAACAAACCTTTTCTTTTTCAGGCGGCATATATTAAATGGAATAGATTCCGGAAGAAGTCCTGTGAGTTATAATTACCGTTTTAATCTGAATGTGACTTACCAGTTCAGTAAAACTTTATCAGCAGAATTTTTCGGCAACTTTAATTCAGCAAGAAATGAGTTGCAGGGAAAATATCCTTCTTTCACAACGTATACGCTTGCCGCGCGCAAACAACTATGGAATAAAAAAGCAAGCATTGCATTAACTGCTTCTAACTTCATGAATCAATATTTAAAATTGCCAACCGTTTTATACGGAACCAATTTTATAACCAACAGCGTGCGTGAAATTCCTTTCCGTTCGTTTGGTATAAATTTTACTTACAAGTTTGGCAAACTTGAATTTAAGAAAGATAAAGATGATAAGGGCAATGCACCTGAAGATAACGGTGGCAATAATGGTAATTCCTGATAAAGATTGAAGCGATTATCTTTGGCTTTATTGATCGGTCAAGGATGTATAAAATCTTATTGATTATTTGCAGCTTAAAAACATCAAGAGTAAAACACAACCATTAGCCCGTCATGCTCAGCTTGACTGAGCATCTCATTATAAAAGATTTTATAAAAGAGTTTAATTATGGGATTTCCACTTTTCCGAATGGCGGAACGGGTCACGGGGAAGACGTTTATTCCTCATGTTATTATAGCAAATTAAGTTGCTCAATGATATACAGGTTGCAGTGTTGCGATCCCGAATAGTTTCGTTTTCGGGACAGGCTCCGCGAAGATGCCCATCAGTTCATTTGCCGGTAGCCAAATAAATTTAATTCAAAGAAATTACTGATTGATCTCTGCTTTTGCTTTCTGTTTGTTTTTATACATTGAAAACAAAATAGAACCTGTGATGCAGACAACAATAACACCGAGTGAAATAAATATTTCTGTATTGGGGCCAATCCATTTTTCAATCCAATGTGCACTGAGCATTTTAATACCTATGAACACAAGCACAATAGCAATGCCTTGTTGTAAATAATCGAATTTGGCCACAGCGCCTTTAAGCAAAAAGAATAAACTGCGCAAGCCAAGCACAGCAAAAATATTTGATGTATAGATTACCATCCTGTCTCTTGAAATTCCCATTACCGCAGGTATTGAATCCAATGCAAAAACCAGGTCTATGCCTGCCAGCATCATTACAACCACAAACAAAGTTGTGTACATACGTTTACCATTCTCTGTTATCATAAACCTTCCGTTGCCATCGGAATTAGTCAGCGGGAATATTCTTTTTACAAATTTGTACACAGAAGATGTTTCAGGATTAAACTCATCTTCTTCTGAAGAAGAAAACATTTTAATACCGGTATAAACCAGGAATACACCAAAAATATACAGGATCCATTCAAAGCGTTGCACCAGTGCCACACCGATAGTAATAAATAACACGCGGAATATTATTGCCATTAAAATGCCTATCAGTAAAACGCGGGAATAATATTTTTCATCAACAGAAAAAGAAGTGAAAATAAGAATGAACACAAAGATATTATCTATGCTCAGGCTCCACTCCATTAAGTAAGCGCTTATATATTCAAGTGCAGGCTTGTGGCCATCTTCAATCCATACAAAAGCAAAAAAAGCGAGCGCCAGTATTACCCAGAATATAGTTTGCTGCAATGCTTGTTTTAAAGTAACCTTTTTATTTTTTTTGCTCAGCAATCCTAAATCAAAGATTAATGCGAGCAATAATACTACTCCGAAAACAATATAGCTGATTGCATCTCTTGACATGGTATTGCAATATTACATTCCAAAAGTGTTTTTTCTTCTCCATTGAAATATTAAACCGAAGAAAATAATTATTGCAATGGGAATACAAATATTTACCAGTTGCCAGTTCAGCTTTTCATTTTCCACTTTCTTTTTATCCAGCAATCTTAAGGTGAAGTCTTTGCTGCGGCTTTCAAATATGCCGCTGGTGCTGGTTAAATAATCAACGCAGTTCAAAAAGAATTCACGGTTGGCAAAGCGATAATTTTCATACGGTAATTCACCCATTGGCAAAGGCCCGGTTGTATTGCTTACTTCGTTGGTTACAATATCTGCATCGCTCATTACAATCTGCTGCGTGGGATTTGTATTGGTTGACGCGAATGGTTGACCTAATGCTTTGCTTACTGAATCTTTTACGCTTTGTGTAACGCGGTTGGCATACAATGAATTAAATTTCCCTTCAAGCAAAACAACAACCGGAATATAATGTTCATTATATGAAGCAAAATTTTCTGTGCTGATTTCATCCATTATTTTATTCAGGCTAACAATTGCAGGCGAACTGATTAAACGGCTTGATGTATCGCTTGATAATAAAATTGTTTTTGTAATGCCGGGCGCTTTTATCGTATCAATACTTGATGGAAAAACAGATAATACACGATCTAAATTTTTAGAAACGATATTGTTGTTAGGCGATGAAAGAAAAGGATAATACGGCCAGGGAAAACGTTGCATGCGCGGACTGCCATCTGCATTGTAACCCGTAACCAACGGTATTTTGCTGCAATTCAAATCCTGTAAAAGATTTCCGTTGATACGCACACCATAACGAAATAAAATATCATCAAGATTTAAGTTGCGGTCAAAGGCAACAAAATCTGCCTGGCTGCGCATTAAACTATCTAACTCCGCATACAACTTATCAATGCACCAGATAATCTTCCCGCCATGCATTACATATTGATCAAGCTTAAGCTTGTCTTCATCTGTAAAAGGAATGGTTGGTTTTACGATCAATAATGTATTGATGAGTTGTGGGTTTGGATACGCTTGTTTCAGATCGAACAATGCAAGGCGATAATCGCTATTCAGGCTTTTTAAAAGATCGTTTACATTTTGCGGTGGAGCTTCACCATTGCCAACGCAAAAAGCAACTGTAGGAACATTTTTTCTTGTGAGTTTATCAATCGCATTTGCGAATTTATATTCAAGTAAAGCCTCTGCTGCATTTAATGTTGCTTCTTTATCTTCCTGCGGCTCATCATTCACCACATTATAATTTTTGAAAACAGTACGGCTGCTGCGCAGGTCAACAGCAACAGGCCGGTTATCACCATATTCAACAATTGCAGAGGGAATAATTAATTGTTGAGTTGATTTTTCATTGGTGGATGCGTCAGTGTTTTGATCAAACACAACACCCATGCGTTGCAAACTATCATACAATTGCAGGCGATCACTGTCAGATAAATTTTCTCCGGGTTTTTCAAATTTGAAATGAATATGATTGTTGCTGAGATCTCGGAATTCTGAAAGGAGATCATTCGTGGCGATGTTTAATTTCTTATAATCAGCAGGCAGATCACCGGTAAGAAATATGGTTATATTTATGGTTGAGTCAACATTGCTTAATAATTGCTTTGTTGACTCATTTAAGCTGAAACGTTTTTCTGCAGTAAGGTCAATGCGGTAACGCAATGCATTTGACGCGAATATTACAACCACCAGCACAACAAGCAGGATAAGCCAGTTATATTTTCTTTTTTTATTTAATGATGTCATTACCTGCTTTCAATATTTCGTTTTGTAATAGCGATGAAAAAAAAGATGATGGCCAAAAAATAGATTATGTCTCTGATATCAATCACACCTTTACTGATGCTTTTATAATGAAAATTAATACCGGTCATCTGCACATAATAATCAAGTCCGTTTGAAAAAAATGATAGTTGACTTATGGTATCAAATCCTGTGTACAATATCAAACATACAAAAGCTCCGCTGATGAATGCAATGACTGTATTATTTGTGAAACTGCTGGCACATAAACCAACAGATGTAAAGACAGCTCCAAGCAAAAAAAGGCCAATATAACTTCCTGCCGTTGCACCTACATCAATGCCGCCTGCAGCACTTAAATGCTGCAATGAAAAAGCATACACTGTTGTTGGAATTAAAGCAAGCAGTACAATTAATAATGCGCCAAAAAATTTTCCCCAAACAATTTGCGAAGAAGTAAGAGGTAACGTTTTTAGTAATTCAAATGTGCCGCCTTTATATTCATCCGCAAGGCTGCGCATAGTAATGGTTGGAATAAGAAACAATAAAACCCAGGGCGCAAGTGAAAAAAAACCATCAAGCGAAGCATAACCAAACTCAAGCAGGCTTGAAGAAGGAAAAACAAAAAAGATCAAACCATTAAGCAAGAGAAAAACAATCAATGCAATATAACCTGTAAGGCTGCTGAAGAATTGATTCCACTCTTTTTTGCAGATCATCCACATAGCGCCAAAGCTACTATGTATAAGTTCACAGTAAAGAAGATTTAAATAATGTTTATTTAAAATGAATCGTACGATTGTTGAACCCACATCAATAATGATTACCTCATTATGCGGGATATAATTTTATTGTGCATGACCATTTTGTTGTGGCAACTGTTCTTCTGTTTTATTCAATGTAATGCCTGTATCGTTTGGGTCTGCTGCCCTGCGTGCATATTTTTGAATCAGTCCGGGCAATGCGCCTGCAACAGCACCGGTAACTGCAGGCGACAAACCAAACTTGCTGGCAAGGCTTCCTACAATTCCGCCTTCTATGGCATTAACCAGCGGATTATTGGAAGCAACTGCGTTTTCAAGCATCGATAAAATATTTTCTGTTCCGCCGGGCAAAGACTGATCGTTTTTTAATCCGCTGTGCAGATGAGTAGATATCTCATTATAAACAGCTTCTTTTTTGTCATCTGGTATTTGGTTAGCAATTTCAGGCGAGTTCGTTATATGCTCTTTTACAAGCTGAAGAATTTCATTAAACATGGCAAATTATTTAGAGATTAACTGCGGTAAATGTACAACAATGAAAAGATGACATTTTAAAAAATCATAAGACTGTGTGATTATATTACAAAGCATCTGCGATCATGTTGTCAGGCGCAGGCCTGTCGTGTTTTTGATGATACACATTGGTGAAATCACCAACGATAGCTTTGTTATTATTAAATCGAAGCTTATCTAATTTTAATGCTTCAATATCTTCCTTAAAAACTTTGCGATAGATAGGATGTATCGTTCCGCCTTTTACGCCTGCTGGTTTTGTTGGTTCATATTGATATTGCGCGTCCACCAATGTTCCTCTCGGGTACATAATTCCGGGAACGCCTGTACCACGAATATCAAGATTGGATGGGTGATCAAGGCCAAGTGTATGACCATATTCATGCGCTGCTGTTGCAGAGCCTTTGTATAAATTTTCAAGCATAAAATAACCAGTATTACATCCGAGCCCATCAACAAAAGAAATATTGCCACGTGCATAGTCTTCAATGCGGAAATAATTGTTGCGTGCATCTGTATTCATAACAATTTCATCTATATCAATAAGCGGGTTCCATGCTGCTGTTATATGAAAAAGAACAGAAAACGATTCCCGTTTTATATTAATGATGCCTTGCGGTTCATTCCACATCGTTTCAATTTCATCTCTTATAAATCCGGTAAGTTGTTCATCTGCAGCATTGCCATAAGTAATGATATGCGAATGAATGGTTATGGTTTTATTGAATAAATTGATTTCTGCTTCGCCCATTTATTATTGATTGATGTTTTATAGCGCATTAATATCTATACTGAAATATATAATTGACTTTGCCTTTCATATTATTTTACAGTTTCTTAAACTTTGCAGGCGTAAGTTTAAAATAAAAACCACAGCTATGAAAAAAATCTCACGCAGGTATTTTCTTTTAAATACAGGATTGGCAGTTGGCGCCACTGCAACCGCAGCGTCTTCATCGTCATTTATTCCTGATAAGAATATTAAAAAATATGATGGTAAAAAATTAAACATAGCTCTATGTGGTTTAGGTAATTATGCAGGTATTCTTGCTGAAGGTTTTGCTACTTCGGAATATTGCAATCTTGCAGGCGTTATTACCGGTCATCCTGCTAAAGCAGAACAATGGAAAAAGCAATACAACATTCCTGATAAGAACATTTATAACTACGAAAATTTTGACACCATCGCGCAGAATAAAGATATCGATCTTGTATATGTTGTATTGCCGAATTCAATGCATAAAGAATATACTATTCGTGCTGCGCAGGCGGGTAAGCATGTTATATGTGAGAAACCAATGGCAACATCGGTGCAGGATTGTGAAGCAATGATCGCTGCATGTAAAAAAGCAAACGTGCAGTTAGCGATTGGTTACCGTTTGCATTATGAACCGTACAATCTTGAAATAAAAAGATTGGGACAGGAAAAAGTTTTCGGACCTGTGCGTTTGATCGAAGCTTCTTTGGGTTATAACGTTACAGATGCCAATCAATGGCGTTTACATAAAGCGCTTTCAGGTGGCGGCCCGCTAATGAATGTGGGCATTTATTGCGTGCAGTGCAGCCGTTATGTTACGGGAGAAGAACCTGTGTCTGTTACTGCGCAATTTGGCCCTGTAACAAACAGCGCCTTGTTTAATGAAGTGGAAGCATCTGTTATGTGGCAATTGCAATTTCCGGGCGGCGCCGTTGCCAATTGCTCGAGCACGTATAATTGTAACGTAGATAGATTTTTTGCTTCCGCAGAGAATGGGCAGTTTGAGTTAAGTCCTGCTATAAGTTACGGTCCGTTCGTTGGCAAAACAAGTAATGGCCCGATGCAATTTCCTGATATCAATCAACAAACAGCACAGCTGGATGGTATAAGCAAACTGATACTTGAAAACAAACACTTGCCCGATCATATAACAGGCGAAGAAGGTTTAAAAGATCTTAAAATAATGGAAGCTATTTACGAGTCAGCAGGAACAGGTAAAAAGATTTCGCTTGTATAAAAACTTTTTGAAATCATTTTGGTTACCGGCAAATGAACTCCGGTCGAATACGGTGCGACCCGTGCTGTACCCGATGCGCATACGCGTCAGGTTAAGAAATAGCAGTAATCGCTTAAATATAAAAGCAGCTTGAGTTTCAGAGCAACTATCGACTGTAATTTCAGGTTGTTACCAGTTGTCTCAAAAGGCGCCTCTTTCGGTTCGGTCCCGACTTGTCGGGATTGAAAAAAATCCGAAGGAAATTTTTTTCAAAGAAGCGAAAGCAGCGCCGATGCGACAACGAAGCCATGCGGCTTGAGCATATAATGACTGTATTTAAGTGCTGCATAAAGAAAATTAGCTTGATTGCCAATACGCACCCGATGTGGGATTGTTCATTCAATTTTTTTTCAATAATCAGTTCAAAAGGTTTGTAATTATCTTATTAGGTAATTGAAATTTGTAAATGGAAAATTTAGTGATACGAAAAGTAAAGCAGGAAGATAATGCAGCACTTGCAACCATGATAAGATCAGTATTTGATGAACATGCAGCTCCGCAAAAAGATACTGTATATTCAGATCCAACTACCGATGATCTTTATAGTTTATCCCAACATACAGGTGCTGTGCTCTGGGTTGCAGCATTGAATGATGAAGTGCTTGGTTGTTGCGGTATCTTTCATACAGCAGGTCTTGAAGAAGATGTTGCAGAGCTTGCGAAATTTTATCTCTCAGAAAAAATAAGAGGCAAAGGAGTCGGCAAACAATTAATGCTGCAATGTTTTCAATCAGCCAAAGAAATGGGTTACAAAAAATTGTACCTGGAAAGCATGCCGCAGTTTTCAAAAGCGGTAAGTATGTATGAAAAACATGGTTTCAAAAAAATTGATAAGCCTTTAGGCAATTCAGGACACATATCATGCAATATCTGGATGATAAAAGAAATTGCATGATGTATTAATTTTTGATTAACCGCCTCATCATCTTGTTAACTTTTGCACCATGTATAAAAAGTATGCCTAACAATTGTATTTTTACGATCTATTTTTATACCATGCGTCTATTGTTCGTTTTTGTTTTGATGATGTTTGTCGCTACGCTCAATGCGCAGCTCTATTCACCATACGATTCTTTCAATTACATACAAAGGCACGTATTTGCAAACAGCTTAAGATTGAATGACAGTATTCCCAATAAAAAATGGTTTGTTAGTAAATACGTGGGCGTTTCAACAAGTTTCAGTTTTTACAGGGGTGGAAGTGCGGCCATTGTTTCAGCGCCGTTAACTTTGCAATTGAACCGCACATTAAATAATAACCTGTATGCTTTTGCCAATGTAAGTATTGCACCTTCCTTCGTAAGTTTCAATAACAATAATTTTCTCAACACAAATATCAAAGGCATGCCAAACAATTCATTCAATGCAAATGGTTTTGGTATGTATTCATCAGCATCAGTTGGGCTGATGTATGTAAATGATGCACGAACTTTTTCTATCTCCGGCAGTATCAGTGTTGAAAGAAGCAGTTACCCCGGTATGCCTTATAACCAGATGAATGTTATGAAGCCTGTTACATCTTTACCAGTAAATGATGATAAAAGATTGCATTGATGTGTTGCAATTCTATAATACCTGGCTAATAATTATTGTTTTACAAATTTTGCGGTTTTTCTTCCATCGCCGGATTCAAGCATTAGTACATACATACCGTTGCTTAAATTACCAACATTTAATGAATAACTATTTTCACCTTTAACTGCCGCAAATTTTACGGTCTTTACCGGTTCACCTGTAATGGATTTTATTGATAAAGAAACCTGCTCACTTGCAGAAGCAGAAAATTTCACCACTGCAATATTATTTACAGGATTAGGCAATACCAGCAGGGCTGAACTAATATTTACAATTGAATTTTTAGAATCTGCAAAACTGCTTACGAAGGTCTTTTTGACAACCATTTTAATGCCCGAAACAGTAATGTTATCAAACCGGTCGTTGCCACTTGATCCGGTAGAATTGTTGCCTAAAAATTTAATTACAATAGCAAAGTTTGAATTGTTACTAACGCCTGGGTCCGCAGAAAAATCAAAGGTTTCAATAGCAAAGTTTGTTTCAGGACTATCTACAAGAATACTATCAGCTTTTAATATTAAATGTTTGCCATCAATTGTATAAAACACCTGCTGATATTCTGCACCTTTGCTTGTTCTTGTTGCTGCATAATTTAATACAATATTCTTGTAGCCTGTTGTTGGCGCGCCAATGATAAGATTACGGGTAGAAGACGGGTTTCTTGCGCGTAATGATTTGCCGGCAGGCTGATTGTATTGTGCATTAATATCGCTTCCTTCTCCTTCATCACTTCCATCCATATAACCATCACCACTGCCACGATAAAGAATAGATGCTTTACCAATGAGTGATGAATCTGCTTTAACTGATGATACCGCTACATCATCCGGTAAGTTATTAAAATGCCAGTAATGAATAACTATCGGCGCAGTACTATCTCTTACAAAGTGTGCCAGGTAAGTTGTTGCATGCAACAGCGTAATCACAATGGAATCGCTCTTACTTGTTGACCCGTTTGACCAGTGAGAAAATTTAAAACCAGGCTTAGCTTTTGCCACAAGCGTTACAGGCACTTCGGGATAATAAAGGCCGCTCCATGGATAGGTGTTTTGAGAAACGCCGGGAAAAACTGGTGTAATATCAACTGTATTCACTCTTATATAACCAGCCGAAGTATCTGATACGCTTATTGTGAGCTTTTGCTCCTGGCTTAAATTAAAATATTCCCTCAGGTGCTCGCGTGCATAAGGCATACGCTGTGCAGTAAAAGTATCTATCGCATTCACTGTACTATCCCAGGTTGTTATAGTTGGAGGATAGCTCCACCTGGCAATATGCTCAGGCATTTCAGGTTTAACAAGGTCATGATAATAGGTAAAAACAGATATTGGATAACCTGGCAAGAATGATGTGTTCATAAGATCAGCGTACCGGGTAATAAATTGTTGTTGGAATATTGGGTTTGTTGTTAGCTGTCTGAAAATTACAGTAGCCCAGGGATCAGGATTTGCGTTACTGCCGCCGGGATTTGTACCTGTTGCTGTTGCAAGTGTATTATTGGTAACACCTCCAAAAGAAGATACAAGCCCAAGGCATGCATCCATATCATGAAAAATCCAGCGGTAACGGCCATCCAAACCTTTTGGTGCAGTGGAATCGTAAGGGATGCGCTTTCTGAAATAATTAATGTTATTTGCCGGCCAATCAGTATTTGCATAAAATATTTCAGCGGCATAATAATCTACGTAATTATCAATATCTATTTTCTTTTTAACGGAATCATATACCGTTGAAGACGTAAGATCGCTGACTGATATATAATGACGAAGTGCCAAATAATCTGTATTGTCACCTTCATCCACCGTTGCATTCTTCTCAAGCAGATCCAGGTTATCTTCTTCCAATCCATAATGCTGATTAAAATAATGCCAGCCTAAATCCTCTCTTATATTTATACGGCCCCAGTATTCGCCATTAAGAAATAATACAGCAGGACGACCATCCTCAAAATCACAATCAAGATGACTTATAGCTCTTTGGAGGCTCATATCTCTGAATCCTGTTAATGCCCATTCAGTTCCGGAATTACGAAGTGTGAAACGTTTGTAATCCGTATAAGGCAAATCAGTAAATAACCTGTAATTAAGATCTGAAGTACCATACTTACTGCGTAGATAAATTGAAAAAGATTTTTCTGGTTTTGACCTGCTGCCACCGCCATGAATACCTGCACCATTTTTAACATTAAACGCTTCGGTTGCAGCGTTTGATTCAAACATTTCTAATGTTGAATAACGCTCTGTGCTGTCCCTGCGGTAATTAGCCGGTGCACCATTTCTGGTTGAATCATTAGGATGCGCATTTCTCCAGTTTTCAAAATCAACTCCGGCAACGTATATGCCGCTATCCCAGCTGTAAAGCAGGCCGGGAGACATTGATACAGATAAAAGCGGAAGCGTATATGTATTTGTTCCGCCTGGTGTTATAAAATAAGTTCCGGTTGTGATATTGCTGGAAAGATAATCTGCCTTCACAGCTATGGCTCGTATTATCATGCCTTTATTAACAGGGTTTGCAGGAAAATAATCCGGGTTCCTGTCAAAGGTTGAAGACTTATGAGTTAGCCTGTCCTGGTTTTGCGATATGTTGTTAATGGCAATAGCATTCTTGTACAGCTTTGATTGAAAGCTATCAATAAAAAATGGATACGAGGGATTGCCCGGGTATTGCGGGTATTGATTTTTATACCTGTAAACAGTAGGCTGTAAATTATTGGCATCGGGTATCGATCCGTCCAAAGTATAAATGATTTTTACACCTGCATCCAAAGATGCAATGGAAAGATTAAACGGGTTTGCATAAAACCCGGCTTCGGCAGAAAATGTAAGGTCATCTAAAACTCCCAGATAACCTTTTGATGTATTATTGGAAGCGTCAGGCGTTGCATGATTAAAGTACCTGAGTTTGTTTGAGCCATCGGTTAAGCGGCCATACGATATATCTGTTTTTTGCGGGCCGAATGTAATGGAATCAATGATCGTTACGCCGTCAGGTTTGGAAAGATAAACACCGGCGCCTGACGCAGAAAGCTTAAAAGGCACATGCAAACTGTCTGAATTATCTCCGCTTGCCCAAATTAATACAAATCCATGGGCAGGCACAACTATGTTGGATAAAAACTGGTATTGTGTTGATGTGCTCAGGCTATTGCTTATATAACAATTCTTAAGTGAAAAATTATTTGCTGCGTTATTATAAATTTCAAACCAGTCATCATACTCGCCGTTTGCATCAGCAATGGTTGTGTCATTCGAAGCCATTATTTCATTGATGAATATTTGCTGGGCTTTAAGCTGTGAAATAACAAGTAAACAAATAAACAGGTAGATAAGTTTCATGGTTATCGAGATTAAAATTTAAAAATTAAAGAGTTCAATGTTTAAAAAAAGGCAAGTGGCATGCATTTAATATTCCCTAAGATAAAGTTTTTTAAACTAAATAATAAACAGGCAACATTAATGTTGAAAGAAGCAGGTATCCGGCATGCCTTATAAACAAAATAAATGTTATGAAGCCCGTTACACTGTTACAGTGAATGATAATAAAGAATGTATTGATCAGTTTATGTATTTATCCCAAAACCTTTATGCCTTTTCGTTGTATATAAGCGTGCCACAACAACATTGAAGCAACGGTTCTGTAGGGCCGCCAGCTTTCAGCGATAGCCAGCATTTCTTCTTTGGAAATATGCGCATGCAATTGTTTAACATGTTTCAAACTATTCACCAACGCAATATCACCCAACGGAAAAAGATCGCTGCGTTGCAATGCATGCATAAGATATACATCAACCGTCCAATCACCAATGCCTTTTATTTGTTTAAGCTGGTTGCGAATTTCTTCATCAGTTGAAACACTTAATTTTTTCAGGTTGATTTTTTTTGAAAGAATAGCTGAAGCCAACGCTCTTGCATAAACAATTTTTTGCCTGCTGAAATAACAGGCTTTTAATGCTTCATCGCTCATTGCCAGTATTTTTTTCGTGGTGACAAAGCCGATCTGCTCTTTGAGTTTTTTGAATGCAGCATACGCTGATGCCAATGAAACCTGTTGCTCCAGAATGTTTAATACAAGCGATTGAAAAATGGCAGGCCTTGTCCACATTGGCGGCAAACCATGTTTATCAATTATGTTTTTAAGGTCAGCATCTTTTGCTGCAAGCGCATAACATATTTCATGAAAATTTTCTTTGTTGAAAGTATTATACATGAATACATGAAAAATTTTACTGGATCAGTTCGTTTTAAATACCGCATCATCCACACCTTTATTTATTGTGTAAGACGAATAATTAATCTCCACTTTTCCTTTTTTTTCTTTCAGGCTATCAGTGGCAGGAGATTTAGTGTTTTCATCAAAATCGAGTGTGAGTCCCTTAGGAAGTTTATAATCTTTTGCATTAAAACTGAAGTTCACTTTATCAGGCAATCCGTAATCAGCATATTTTCCATAGGTCATATCTAACTCGTATGTGCCATTCTCCAGCGTCGTGGTTACTGCTTTGTAAATTAAAAAATTGCTTTCATCAATATACAAAGTAGATAGTACAACGTTGCTGTTTTGATCATTCGGCAACAGTTTTACAACTTTTGTTTTTATGTTATTCACAACCGCTTCGCCTGCGTCAAGTGCGGTAAAATTATCAGTGTTTATTAATGCACCCATGTTTATACTGATGCCACCCTTTGGCAAAATAGAAATGCCTCCGTTATTAACCATCTTGAAATGATCGGGTTTTTTATAATAAACCGTTACTTTACTTGTGGGCGCTTTTATAAAAGCGACATCTATTGTCAAAACACCGGCAGCTATATAATCATTCACCCGGTCTAACTTTTCTTTTGCTTTATTAATAAGCGCAGTTACATCCTGTGCATGTGTGAATAGTGAACAGTGAACAGTGAATAATATAATAAACAGCTTAAGCTTGTATTTCATTTTTAAATTTTCAATTGTCAACTTTCAATTAACTCAGTATATCTTTTTTATTCATCACAAAAATGGTTGCACCTATCATTACAACTATATATGCAAGCAAAACAAGCAATGAATGAAATATTGCAGGAAGGTCTTGTATAGTTCCTGCAATGGCTTCATTGTTTGCCGTAACTTTTTCATCAAAAAATTCTTTCCATATTACCATATGTGATGTAAACAGATATGGGTTGATGGCATCAAACATTGGAATGTTCAGTGTGCCTAACACAGTAAACAGGATAATGATGCTCATGGTTGTTACAATAGGCCCGATAGAATTCTCTGCAAATGCAGAAAGGAAAAATCCTATTGAGGCAACCGTTACCAGCGAAACAAAAGCAAAACCAAATGCACAGCAATAACGCCAGAACACATCATTCTCTTTTATAAGAACAATGTATTCGCTTTTCATTAAAAAAAGATCGTTTGTTCCGAACACAAGCATACTTACAAACAATGCCAGTACAGCAACCCATATAAGCAATAGCAAAGTATAAACGCATGTTGCAAAAAATTTTGCAAGCACAACAGATGCGCGGCTGTAGGGTTTTGAAAGCGCAAGCCGCAATGTGCCAATGTTTGCTTCGCCTGATAACATGTCTGCTGAAATTAATGTTACCAGCAACGGTACATGCACCAGCATTAACTGCAACACCAGGTAACAAACCATGTAGCCGTTCAATAGTTTTCCCTGTACGTCAAAATTGCCAAGGCTCTGCAGCATGAAATCAGCATATTCCTGGCCGTCGACTTTTAAGCCGAATTGAAGCAGGGTAATTAATACGGCAGTAGCACCGAAAGCAATGTAGGTTCTCGGGCGTCGGAAAATTTTATAGAGTTCAATTTGTAAAAGCTGCCACATGCTGTGTTCCGCTGGTTATTTGTAAAAAATAATCTTCCAATGAATGCCGCGGCTGTAATGAGACCAACCTGATGTTGCGCTCAACAAGCCATGCATTAAAGTCCGGTATATCATCCCGATGCATCCTGATATAAATTTTATTGCTGCGTTGCTGAGGCAAACCTTTTTGCCATGCACTACCTGCTATCAAATCAATTGCCTCCTTGTTATTTGTTGTTTCGAGTTCAATAAGTGTTTGTGCCGGATCAAACAATTCTGCTGTGGCGCCTTCCACCAATTTCTTTCCTTTATCAATTATTAATAACCTTGTTGCCACTTGTTCCATCTCATTCAATAAATGTGAAGACACCAGTAATGTTTTCTTCATTTCGCGGCTGAGATGAAGAATTAAATTTCTTATATCAGCAATGCCTTGCGGATCTAAACCATTGGTTGGTTCATCCAGAATTATTAACTGCGGATCATGTATCAGCGCAATAGCAATGCCTAATCTTTGCTTCATGCCCTGGCTGTATGTTGATACTTTATCATGCGCTCTTTCTTTCAATCCAACCATATCTAATTGCTGCATTAATTGTTTGTCTGAAGGATGCACTTTACTCATGTGTGCAAACAGCTTTAGATTCTTATATGCAGAAAGATATTTGTAAACATCAGGCTTTTCTATCACCGCACCAACATTACGTAATACTTTGTTTCTGTTTGCATGCAGCTTCATTCCGAACAATTCAATATCGCCTGCTGTGGGGTTTATTAATGTGAGCAGCATGCGTATAGTGGTAGATTTTCCCGCGCCATTCTGCCCGAGAAACCCATATACATCACCTTCCTGTACGGTAAAAGAAAGCGCGTCAACTGCTTTGATATTTTTATATTGCTTGGAAAGATTTTTTACCTGTACTATCGGCTGCATTGCAACCAAAGGTAAAGGCAAGCAATGTTAATAAAAACCAATTCTGGTTCAGGATATTCTTCTTCTTAATGTGGCGCTCATATAAACTTAGTAACAAGCCTGCACGAATTACATCTCACTCTTTCACAAACTGCTTTGTTACCACTTCACCATTCGTTTCAATCTTTAGCAGATAATTACCTGCATGTAACGAAGCAATGTTGAGGTTGCAGGAATAGCTGTTAGCTGATAGCTGTTGGCTGATAGCTATGTTGCCGTTAAAATCAACAACAATAAGTTTTGTCTTTTGTGATGATGATAAACCATCTATATGTAATATACTTTGTGCAGGATTGGGATAGACGAAAACCTTATTCAATATCGTTGCCTGCGCATCATTGTGTGTTTGTATATAATGTTTGATCTTTTGAATGATGATTTGCTTTCTAGAAACATCATCATTGTTATAACGGGCAAGAAGGGTAGTGTTTCCGATAGGCAAATTATAATTTGGTGAGTATCCCATACACGTGATATGATCTTTACTAAGAAATCCTGTTAACGATACTTCTGTAAAATCAGGATCAAAGTCCGTTTGGGTTACTCCTTGCGTTCCGAATGTTGAGTCTGTAGAACCATCTTCCATAAACCTTAGGACTGCGAAAGCGTTTATTGAAGGACCAAAAGCCTTAAATGTGTAACCAGCTATAACAATTTTGCTATCCTTTTGAATCATGGTAGTAACTGCTTTTGAGTCAAGACTATTAAACTTGAATACCATGCTTCCTTGGTTACCAAAATTTTCATTAAGCGAACCATCTGCGTTGAACTTTGCGATTAACATGTTACCGTTAAAGCCATTGCCTACAGAACCAGCCGCTATAAAGCTTCCATCACTGTTCAATGCAACTGAATTTATAGCGCTATACGAAGGGCCAAAGCTTTTTACTACTGTACCGTTAACTCCAAAGGTTTTATCGAGATTACCGTCTGGCATATACCTGGCAAATGCAGTAACTTGATCATCATTGCCACCAGCCAGTATCTTTCCATCAGGCTGTAATACAATTGAATTGATCGAGGATATACCTCCGAAATGTGTTAGCTGGTATCCATTGTTACCGAACGACGAATCCAGTTTACCTTCGGAGGTATAACGTATAATAAAAAAATCTGGAGTTAACTTTCCGGCGATAACAATCTTTCCGTCCGGTTGTATTAACATATCAGTTACCACTGGCCAGCCGCCTAGATAGTTGACTACATCGCCATTAACACCGAAAGACGAATCTGTTTTCCCATCTGCTAATAATCTTGTTATAACAAGTCTGTTTTGATCAAAGTCGAAAGGATTTATAACCAACCACCCAGCAATTACGATTTTCCCATCATCTTGTATGGCTACCGCTGTACCCGGTGAAGTTTCATAGCCAAAATTATGTACAATCTTTCCGTTAATGCCGAATGAGCTATCAAGATTTCCATCAGTTTTATAACGAACTGCGATTAACCCCGATGTAGTATCTGCTTCAGTTTGCATGTCGCCTTCTCCGGACATTACAATTGTGCCATCTTTTTGCATGACGGCATCCCAGGGAATTGTAGTTCCAGAGTTATAGGTTGTAATGACTTTTCCATCCACACCAAAACTGCTATCCAGCGTTCCTGCCTTTTGTGCATTCAATAAAATAGAAAAACATAAAGCAATAAGTGTATAAACAATTTTCATAGCTAAGGAGTTTAGAGCCTGAAAATACTTATTCTTTCAGAAACTGCATATTAATTACAGCATCGTCCGTTCAGGGTTTACCCAACGATAAAAGAAGACTGATTATACATTGCCAAAGTAGAGCCAGGTAGCTTATTTAATCGAAAAAAAGCCGATATTTCTTCGATATTTTTTCGATCCAATAGATCGAAGTTATATCGAAGTTATATCGAAGAAATATCGAAGTTATATCGAAGAAATGAGCTTGTTGGGCATACTGTCTTATGCTGGAAAAACTTTACAGGTTAGCGTTGATCATTGCAAGCCTGACAGGTTTGTTCAGTCGAATCAATTATCATAGCTGCAATAAACCTGTCAGGTTTTGTGTACGCCTCACCATTATTTTGTTATTAAAATAAAGCAGGTTAATTCCATTAACTATTATCTTTAAATTCTAACGCAATACTTACCATATATGTCCAAACGCAGAAATTTTATTAAACAATTAGGCGGTTCCGTATTGTTGCTTGGCGCAGGTTCTTTAAAAAATCTTGCTGCACAGGAACAACACGAGAGCATCATACTCGCACAGCAAAAAAAATATTCATCGAATGATACGGTGCGCATTGCCGGAATCGGGATGGGAATTATGGGATATAATGACGTGAATACCGCATTAAAAGTTCCCGGTGTTGAGTTGGTTGCCTGTTGTGATTTATATGATGGAAGATTGGCGCATGCAAAAGAATTGTATGGGAACGATCTGTTTACAACAAAGCATTATGAAGAAATTTTAAGCAGGAAAGATATTGATGCGGTGATTGTTGCCACCAGCGATAACTGGCATAGCCGCATTTGCATTGATGCAATGAAAGCAGGCAAAGCAGTGTACACAGAAAAGCCAATGGTTCATAAAATTGAGCAGGGCTGGGATGTAATTAAAGCGCAGCAGGAAACAAAAAAAGTATTGCAGGTAGGTAGTCAGCGCATAAGCAGCGTGGTGTATGCAAAAGCAAAAGAAATGTTTGAAGACGGAGATATTGGCGCTATCAATTCTGTTGAAGCAGTGTTTAACAGGCAGAGCGCTTTGGGTGCATGGGAATATACCATCCCGCTGGATTCATCTCCGCAAACCGTTGATTGGGATCGTTATCAGCAACTCGCTGATAAAAAGTTTGCATGGGATAAAAAACGTTTTTTCTGGTGGCGTAATTATCGCGAATATGGAACCGGTGTTGCAGGCGATTTGTTTGTTCATTTACTAACAGGATTACATTTTATAACCAGTTCAAAAGGCCCGGAAAAAATTTATTCAATAGGCGATATAACTTATTGGAAAGATGGACGCAATGTTCCTGATGTAATGACGGCAGTATTGCAATATCCTGAAACGCCGCAGCATGCTGCATTCCAGGTTACGCTGCGTGTAAATTTTGTAAGCGGAGAAGGTGAAACAGGCTTTACAAAAATAACCGGGACAGAAGGTGTAATGGAAATGGGAGGAAGTGGATTTACCATCAAGCGACAAAAGATGAGCAAGGCGCCGGGCATAGGTGGTTGGGATTCTTTTGACACATATACCAAAGCTATGCAGCAACAATTAAAGGATGCTTATAATAAAAAATATTCTGCTGCAGACCAGGCTGTTGACAAGCAAACGGATATTACTTACAAGGCTCCTGATAATTATGATGAACATCTTATGCATCATACTAATTTCTTCAACAGTGTAAGAACCGGTGCACCTGTAGTAGAGGATGCTGTGTTTGGATTAAGAGCAGCAGGACCTTGTCTTGCGTGCAATGAAAGTTATTTTCAAAACAAGGTTATGTATTGGGATCCTGAAAAAATAAAACTCAAATAAATTATTCAAGCTTTTTTAATTGTTCTTGTATTACATCTGATGATAATGGCACATAGCCTGCATCTTTAATGAATTGTTGCCCGTCGGTAAGCACCCATTTAAAATAATCAAGTATATCCTGGTCAGTTGGTTTTTGTTTGCAAACAAAATAAAGATCTCTTACAGGCGGAGATGGGTAAGCGCCGCTTGTAACTGCAGATTCAACCGCAGTTAAACTGCCGTAAAAATTTTCAGCGCTGTCAATTTTTCCATTATTATTTACATCAAGCGGCAATATTTCAATGCCCGGATTTTTTTCGCCGTTTTGTATATTGAACAGATATTGAGGATTGTTGAAACCAATGCCATTTACATCTTTCTTAACTGCATCTAAAATACCGGGATCGCCCATCATGCCGGTGCCTTTCAATTTATCCTGCCGCATATTAAAAAATGCAGCCCATGATTCTGCTGCGCCTGATGCATCTGAACGCGAATAGATATTTATTTTATGAGGCTTGTTATTTTTTATACCAAGTAAATCTTCCCAGGTTTCGGGCTTGCCATCAATAAATAAACTTTTAAAATCAGCCTGTGTTAATCCATGCGTTTTAATTGAATCTATAAAAGGATTGTTTGAATTGATGGTGGGAAACACTGCATCTTTTGCCAATGCTATATACCAAACACCTTTATTCAATTCGTTATCGCTTATTTCCCTGCTGAACATACCCACATCTGCATTGCCCGAAAGTGCATCCGTTAAGCCTTTGCCTGCACCGCCGGGCTGTATATTGAAGATAATACCAGGATGAGCTTTTTTATATTCTTCACTCCATTTTAAATTTAAAGGATAGAGCGCAAAGGCGCCTGAAAAATTA
>JABDAV010000044.1 GCA_013289015.1 Bacteroidota bacterium
AAGAACCTATGCAAAAAAAGAACTCGACACTTGTTCAGATTATGAACGGAATGAATGCCCTTACAGATGATGAACATACATTTGGCTATTATTGCGAGTATGCCTGGTAAGGAAGATGATGAGTTGTTATTTTAAAAGACCTATATCGCAACTGTTTTGTCTGTAGATACAATGGTTGAAGAAACATTGGAAACAACTGTTGTTCAGGAAAGCGAACCGGCAGTACCCGCTTTGTTCGATGATGATGATATCAAAGAAATGCCTGCGGCAGCAGCAACGGCTCCGGTGCCGGCTACTGCCCTACAAACTTCAGCTTTACTCAATACAACCTCTTCTTTTATCACACAGCTCACTAATATATTAAGCGATGCCGCAGCAACAGAGAGCCTTGTACAATCACTTACACGCAAAGATAAAAGCACAGGGCAAACTTATTTGCAAATACCGGTAGAAAATGAAGCCATAGTGAAGAATGCTATTACCTTACTGGCCGGGTTGTTTAAGAGTGTTGCAAATGTCTGAACCGGGATTTTTAGGATTTACCTGATTCGCCTGATTACATTTTCAATCATGTTAATCAAAACAATCAGATTAAATCGTGGTTCAGATTTTTTATGTAGTGATCTGTTGGAATGATATTGAGCATGGTTGCGTAGCACACTGGAGCTGTTGGATAATAAATGCAACGATTTCCTATTTATGAACTTACAAATTCCTCAAGTTTTTGAATGATATAATAAGTAGCTGGTGGAGACCCATAACCTGCGTGTGCATCAACCCATTCTTCAAAAAGCAGGTTATCTAACAATTTTCTGAATTCGTCTTTAAGATATTCTTTTAAACCCTCTTCGCATTGTTGTATTTCATCCCATATTGAAAATCTGTTTTCAAAAACAAATACAATATCCTCGAAATCGCTGCTAATACGACCATCATTACCTCCTCTGCTTTTAAAAGCTTCAAGCTTCGACGCAATAAAATATGGAGCACTAAAAATTTTAATAATATGATCGTCTATTGTATAATCTATTGCACTTTTATACCCATCAGGATACCACTTATTTGAGAAGCCCAATATATTTTCTCCTGTTGGCATTATATCAACCGTAATACCTTGAATTATAAACCTACAAATAATTCCAGATTCTTGATCGTTTACAAAACCAATACTACGCAACTTTTCTTCCAGCTCCGCATAACCTTTGCGTGTCCATAATTCTATTAGTACATCTATATCATCAGTTGGTCTAACTTCTTCTGCCGTTCTATCTGCATATAAAGAAACTGTAGCCCCACCAACAAAAACCACATCTTCTTTTAAATTTTCCAGTGCTCTGTGAACAGCTTTTATACGAACTATATTTTTATGATGAATCACGCTAATAATATTTTTGAAAGTTCTTTTACTGCTACATTAATTTCTCTTTGTCTTCCTACTCTTATTACGTCTACTAAAGCGAGTAGTTTATATAGTGTTTCATCACTTTTTATCGCAAGGGTCTGCTTTGGATAAAGAGGCTCGATGGATAGCCCTCTTTCTTTACCGTGAATATCTGCCCAAACATACAATAAATCACTATCGAAAAATTGTCGTAAATACGGATGGGAATGTGCAGTTGGAATTCCATTTGTCATGCTTCCTGGTTGTTCTGGAAAGACATAATGAATCCCATGTTGAAGAAATTCCAATAAGCTTTGCCGGTTTACTTTTTTTTTATTATAGTCAATTAGTCCTCCTATATAACTTCTATTCAAAGATTCTGACACTTCAGAAGAACTGATATATAATGATTGCGCAATATCCTTTGATTGCCAATAGCTTTTTCCCAGTGCAATCATTTTTAGTAAAATGACAATATCTTGCGGACGCATTCCATTATGCTTTCTCATAAAGCAAAGATAACTGAAATCCTCAATTCGCAATTCGCGAATCGAGGATTTATAAAAAAATTATCTTGACTATCAATATAATTCACTTGCCAGAAAGAGAAGATCGCTTCATATTGCTTCAAAGAGAACTTGAATTACAAAATATTTCAAGCTTTAAAATTTGGAACGGAATTATTGATGAACAAAGTACAGTTAAAGGCATTTCTTTAGCTCACAAACAAATAGTACAATATGCAAAAAACTCAAAATTGCCCTCAATACTTATCGCTGAGGATGATATAAAATTTACAGATCAAGGAGCGTTCGACTTTTTTTTGAAAAGCATACCTAATGTATTTGATCTTTATTTAGGTGGTATTATATGGGGAGAGATAAGAGAAGATAATTCAGTAACAGATTTTTCAGGAATAATGCTTTACCTTATTCATGAAAGATTTTATGATGCTTTTTTAGACATTAGTAAGTCTTATCATTTAGACAGGTCTTTAAAAAATAAAGGTAGGTTTATTGTGTGTAATCCTATGGTCGCTATACAACATAATGGTTTAAGTGATAACTCAAAAAGAATGATGAATTATGAAGTTTATCTAAAAGGAAAGAAATTATATAGGAGAGGATAGAACAATATCTCAAAAATTTTACTTTAATGATTTAACGCAATATTGTTTCTATCAACGATCTCTACCCATCTCAGCAAACTCCTCACCTACATTCTTCACCATAAACCAGAAGAAATAATGAAGCTTCAATAAATTCCAGCTATGTTTTATCTTAGGCATTTATATAAATACCATTGAATGAAAAAAGCTATCCGCAAAAACAAGTTTTTTTATTTTTTTATTGCACTTATTACAATCGCTTCTCATGCAAAAGCGGGAGATTCCATTGCCATCATTCCAAAGCCGCTAACTATGCAGGTGCATGAAGGCCGTTTCGTTCTTTCCAGTTCAACTGCCATTACCACTTCATCTTCCGATGCTGATGTTAAGCAAACCATTCAATGGTTTATTAATAAGATCTCAACCTCAACCGGCTATCCTCTTTCAACGAATAAATCATCCGAGAATTCAATAAGTTTAGTGTTGAATAAACAGCCGGATACATCTTTACACAATGAAGGATATACATTAAAAGTTACATCATCAGCAATAACGATCAC
This sequence comes from Bacteroidota bacterium, assembly GCA_013289015.1. Lineage (GTDB taxonomy): Bacteria > Bacteroidota > Bacteroidia > Chitinophagales > Chitinophagaceae > Parafilimonas. The sequence continues at coordinate 3,050 of JABDAV010000044.1, forward strand.
AGCTAATAAAGCTGCCGGTCTTTTTTATGGATTGCAAACAGTTTTACAATTATTGCCTCCTTCAATTGAAAGCACCACTGCTGTGCAAAATGTTCAATGGACAATGCCTCGTGTTGATATAAAAGATGTACCGCGTTTTGGATGGCGCGGTTTAATGCTGGATGTTAGCCGCCATTTTTTTACAAAGCAGGAAGTGGAAGCATATATTGACCAGATGGCGCGCTATAAATACAATACGCTGCATTTGCACCTTGCTGACGACGAGGGATGGCGCATAGAAATAAAAAGTTTGCCGCAGCTTACACAGGTTGGCGCATGGCGTGTTAAACGCACCGGTCGCTGGGGAACATTTATGCCTGCATTGGCCGGTGAACCAACACCGGATGGCGGCTTTTATACACAGGATGACATGAAGGAAATTATTAAATACGCACAAGATCGTTTCATCACTATTCTTCCTGAAATTGATGTGCCTGCACATAGCCTTGCGCTTATTACTTCTTATCCAAACCTAAGTTGTACGCAATTGCCGTATTCTGTTAGTGTAGGTGGTAAAAGTTATGTACGGAATGATAATGTTTTATGTATCGGTAATGATTCAACCTTCATCATGCTTGATAAAATATTTACTGAGATAGCAGCGCTTTTTCCGAATCCTTACATACACGTTGGCGGTGATGAAGCGTATAAAGGCTTTTGGGAAGAATGTCCGAAATGCCGGAAGCGTATGGCTGATGAACATTTAAAAGATGTAGATGAACTGCAGAGTTATTTTGTAAAACGGGTTGAAAAGATCGTTGAATCAAAAGGCAAGAAATTAATTGGCTGGGATGAAATTTTAGAAGGTGGCCTTGCACCCGATGCGGCTGTTATGAGCTGGCGCGGCATGAGCGGTGGTATTGCTGCTGCAAAAATGAATCATGAAGTTGTGATGACGCCGTGGGATTACTGTTACCTTGATCTTTACCAGGCAGAGCCCGTAAGTGAACCTCCTACATATGGTTTATGCAGGCTTTCTGATTCATACAATTACGAACCCGTTCCGGATAGTGTGGATGAGAAATATATTTTGGGTGGACAAGGTAATTTATGGACTGAATCTGTACCTACATTCAGGCATGCTGAATACATGACATGGCCGAGAGCAATTGCATTGGCTGAAGTTTACTGGAGTTCGAAAGCTAATAAGAACTGGGATGATTTTATAACAAGACTGGAAAAACAATTTCCGCGACTGGATGCAGCGAATATAAAATATTCAACAAGCATGTACAATGTGGTGTTTAAACCGGAACGTATTGAAAACAGCGACTTTGGTGTAACGCTTACAACAGAAATAAAAGGGCTGGATATTTATTACACGTTTGATAATACAAACCCTGATAACTTTTCTGCAAAGTTTGATGGCAAGCCTATTCAGTTTCCTGTTGGAGCAACCTACTTAAATGTAATTGCCTATCGCGATGGCAAACCAATCGGCAAGCAAATCAATATGTCAAAAGATATATTGGATGAAAGACTTGATGAAGGGCATCATGAATATTAACAAATTCAGCCGATTTCATAATAAAATTTTTACAATCTTGGATTGCCAGGTTTTATTGGCGGCTCAAATGTATTTGCGCCTCTTGTATTTAGCTTTCTTCGATACACTTTATCACCCATACTAACATATAAGATATTAAAGTCCTTTCCACCGAAACAAACATTGGATGTTCTGAAATTTGATTGCGGCAAGGGCAATATAGCATTCACCCTTCCCAACTGATCCATGATCTGTATGCCCAATGTTGATGTTACATATACCCTGCCCGCTGTGTCGCACCGGAGTCCGTCACTCCAGGCATTTTCCTGTGCATCGGGTTCGTGTAACCAGCCATAATGCTGTTTATAGGTAAGCGTTCCGTCAGGATTTATTTTATATATCCATACCCAATGCGAAGCAGATTCTGTTACATACAATTGTGTCTGATCCGGAGATAATGTAACGCCATTTGCAAATTTCAATCCCTCATCCACTACAACTTTTTCTCCATTGGGCCTGATAAGATAAAGCTTGCTCGGGTTTACAGTTCCATCAGGTGAAGTAACATAGATGTTGCCGTTATTAGCTACAACAAGATCATTGCCCGCAATGCTGTCTGCAATTACTGTTACATTTTCATCGGCATCATAACTGAGAATTTGTTTTGTTGCACCGGCAACAGTGTATCGTTTTCCATCTGCACCAAAAGAAGTGCCGCTTGCTTTTTTTGCATCTGTATTTAAAGTAGTAAGTTTTCCGTTCACATCAACTTTATATGTTTTAGAAGCCGGAATATCCTGGTAAAAAACTTCGCCGTTTTTGTTTGCCGCAGTGCCTTCAGTAAATTGGTAACCTTCGCCAACCAGTTGCCAGTCTTCACCCGGGATCAACAGGTCGCTTAAGAATTGATTTTTTGAATTTCCTTTTGTTACAGGCTTTGGCCAGTCTTTCCACAGCCAACGCATCGCATCAGGAAATATAGAATTTCCCTGGTTGCCATTATGGCCATCTTCACCCCATACATGGTTTACTTCATAGCCTGCAAAAGTTAATGCACGCTCCATTGTTTCATTCGCTTTCCACCAATCTCCTGCATAAATATTGAGATCGTTCGTTCCATCCTGCAAAAAAATACGGATAGGTTTGGGTTCATATTTCCGGATGAGTGAAGGATAACGTTCTGCACCGCGCAAACCAATATATGTTCCGATAGCACTAAACACCCTGGAGAATGCTTCAGGATGTTCCCATGCGGCTGTAAACGCACAAACGGCGCCACTGCTGGAACCACCGATAGTGCGGTCGTTACCATTTTTTGATAAATGAACAGCACGGCCATCACTCGTTTTCAGTTTTTCAACTTCAGGCAATATTTCATTCAATATAAAACGGGCATAAGCATCACCCAAGCCATCATACTCAAAGCTTCGGTTAAAACGATCCAATGCATTTGCACTACTATCTGCCAATACCTTTCCGGGTGTTATAAATATGCCGATCGTGACGGGCATTTCATGATCATTAATGAGGTTATCAAATACAACAGGAGCATTCCATTGAATACCATCCTGGTTGATGTAAACACAGGCAGGTTGTTCTGCTTTGTATTGTGAAGGCACATACACCCAACAATCACGCGTGGTGCCGGGAAATATTTTCGACTGATTGTATGTAAACTTAATCACTTCGCCTTTGGGTACGCCTGCATGTTCAACACTGGCGGAATCTATTGTATATTTTATTGAACCCGGTTGCGCAAATACAATAGTGTTTACAAGTATGCAGGCAAGAGAAAAAAGTGTTTTCATAATGAATCGTTATGCGTGGCTGTATGCAAATTAGTTTTTCAAAGAGAAGATACAATTTAATTATTATACTGATTGATATTTCAACAGATTTTATTGTCTATTCACCAAATGTATTCATAGCCAAACTGAAATAATAATCCGGGAATCGCTAATTGAGGCGTAATGCTTATGTAAGATTTAAGTTTTTTCGTCTTCAGAAATAGACATACCAGGTTTAGGATTCTTGTTTTATTTCTGAATTTTCAATAATTATTGAAAATTCAGAAATTATTTATTTTCTTTGCACTATGAATATAGCCGAAGCCAAACAAAAATTTATTGAACACTGGGGCATACTCGCAACGCAGTGGGGCATTAACCGAACAATGGCGCAGGTTCATGCCTTAATGCTTATCACTGAAAAGCCATTGAGCACAGATGATATCATGGCTGAATTAAACATCAGTCGTGGTAACGCCAACATGAATGTACGTGAATTGATGAACTGGAATCTTGTTCGCAAAACAATTACACAAGGAGACAGGAAAGAATACTTCGCGGCTGAAAAAGATATATGGAAAGTAGCAACGTATATCATGGAGCAACGCAAAAAACGCGAGCTTGATCCGATGGTCAAACTGCTGGATGAGCTAAGCCGCGTTGAAGGCGACAAACGCAACACAGAAATAAAATCTTTCACCGATACAGTAAATAATATAAAAAAGTTTTCTGTTCATGCAGACAAGGTCATAAGTGTTATGATCAAAGCAGAAGAGCATTGGTTTTTAGGAAGTTTTTTAAAGGTCTTCAAATAAATTATTCGTATGAAATTTTCAATACCAAACGTTTTGATCATCATTGCTGCGATTGGTCAAATGTTTACTGCTATCATTTATCCATACATCCGGCACGTTGTATTTGACTGCTATAACGATATTAAAAAACTAAAACCGTTAAACCAGGAAATCGCCAAAACATATGGGCGTTACATTCAGGGCTTAAATTTTTCATTTGGATTGATTACCATCCTATTGACCAGTGAATTGAAGAATGGAACAGGTTTAGCCATCGCTATAACAGGTTTGATAGCCGCTTACTGGACAGGGAAAGTAATAACACAGTTCTCTTATTATCCGATGTATGAAATACCGAATAAACTGATCTTTAAAATTGGTGAAGTGCTGATGAATGCCTTGTTTATTTCTTTTGCTGTGATCTTTATTTTACTTTTTGCAATGAACCTTATATATCACTTAGATCAAGTATGAAAAAAATTGTAATTGCAGGTGGAACCGGCTTCATAGGTAAATATCTTGAAACAAAGTTTGAAGCGCTCGGTTACAATGTGATCATTGTTTCAAGAGGACAAGGCCTTATAAACTGGAATGATAAAAGTAAATTAATTGAAGCATTGAATGATGCTGAAATATTAATAAACCTTGCAGGTAAATCAGTTGATTGCAGGTATAACGAAAAGAATAAACAAGAGATATTGTTGTCAAGAACTGAAACGACAAAATCTTTGGGCGATGCAATACAACAGTGTACAAATCCGCCGAAACTTTGGATCAATTCAGGCACAGCAACTATTTATCGTCATGCTGAAGACAAACCAATGACTGAATCAACAGGAGAAATTGGTTCAGGATTTTCTGTAAATGTTGCAAAAGCCTGGGAAAAATCTTTCTTCGATTATCAATTGCCAGATACACGACAAATATTATTGAGAATAGCGATTGTTTTAGGAGATGATGAAGGTGTAATGAAGCCATTAAAAAATCTTGTACGTTTTGGATTGGGTGGAAAGCAAGGCAACGGCAATCAAATGTTTAGCTGGATTCATATTGAAGATTTGTTTAGAATTATTGTATTCGTCAATGAAAATAAAAACTTACAAGGCGTTTTCAATTGTTCTGCTCCAAATCCCATAACTAATAAAATTTTAATGCAAAAACTAAGAGAGCACATGCATATAAATGTTGGCTTGCCTTCACCAAAGTGGCTGCTGGAATTTGGAGCTCTTTTTATAAAAACTGAAACAGAACTTGTATTAAAAAGCAGGTGGGTTTTGCCTGAGAGATTGTTGAATGAAAACTATAAGTTTTCATATTCAACAATTGATGACGCGTTGAGCAATCTGATTTAAATCATTGCATGTACGAACTGCATAAACAGGAACAATAAATAAAATTTTCTGTTTAATTGGGCTTTGTTTTAATAACCACTCCAAAAGATTTACCGGAAATATGATAGTTCTTCTTTAATGTATCCTTGTCAATTATTGTTAGGTCAACAAAATTGCTATCGTTAATTTCAAAGAGTTCGCTTTCAATATTTGACGTAAGTATTTTCTCGTTTAAAATATACACAACATTTTTTTCATTTGCAACAACCTTCTTGTATTCGGCTGATTTTGATTTAAAGTAAGCCTGGTAATGATCACGGGCAAACTCTTTGGTTGTTATATAAATCAAACCATTTTTTGCCTCTGCGCCGCCAATCTTAATTGCATTGGAATCTTTATAAACTGTAACTAAAGCAATCTCGGATGACTGATAATTTTCCAGCACTCCTTTATTTACTCTTATGCTATCAAGAAAAAACATCGGTTCATCAGGAGCAAACAAACTGAAGCCATCCGATTTATGATAAATGTCATAACATGACATCATAATATCAATTCCATCTATTGGCTTCTCTAAATAATATGCTTCATCAATTGGAAATTGTGGTTGTTTACTTTTATCAATCTTTACAAAAAAAGCTACGGTATCATTTGAGAAACGCCAATAATCTGAGCAACCTCTTGAATTCCATTTTGAATTAAGTTCAGGATATCTTTTTAAAACATCTTTTAATAAAAGTGATTTCATATTAACCGGTGTTCCATCAGGTAGCTGACCAATAAAATCTTTAGTCAACCTTATCTTACTTATATAATCTTCATTCGGATCCTTTTGAAAAATAAGGCCTGGATACTTTTCTGAATAGTATCCTTTTCCATTCTCGTAACGTGAGTCTGTTGTTCCAATACATCTTTTCCCTAAATCCATTTCTTCTACTTCCACAGGTTTAAAATCGTTGCTTAGCTTTTGTAAATCACTTAAAGTAGTCTTACAAAGACAAAAACCTGAAACAGTTATTTTGCCGGCCAATGCTGAATCAATATCGTCCTGTGCATATGCGCTAATACTCGTAATGACATAGAAAATGATGAAAGAGGTAATTAATTTCAATTTCATATTATTTAAGGCGATTTAAGTTTGTGATTTATTGCAATGCATTCAAGTTAGCTAAAGATATTTTTGAATTGTAAATTAATCAGTCAAAGCTTGGTTAATTGCTTTTCGAGCAAATTTTTAAACTGTTTAAATCTGTATTGATTGTAAATAGCCGCCGTTTGATTTGCGATCGTTCTAAGAAAATCCAATTCATCATTTATGAAATTTTTACCGTTATAATACACATAGGTTTTTTGCATGAATGATTTTATATCGCTACATAAAATTTCATTTTTTTCACAGTTAATAATGCCTTCATCTAAAAGAAGCTGCGCTTGTTTCCTGATCTTTCTTTGATGATTTCGTTTCAGATCATCAATGATCGAACCCACCTGGTTAACAGTTAAACCTCCTTTATATAATGGCGCCATATCGTGCATCATCTGGTATACTATTTCATTATAACCATCAACCTGCTTGTTAAGCGTTTTGAAATCTTCGTATAATTTATCAAGACCCGCAACTCTCTTATTAAAATAGATGAATGCTTCTTTATCCAGCTCAACCAACTGCGCCTGTTTATTTTTATTTTCCTGTTCAAGCTGCTGAATAATAGTATTACAATCTTCACGATTATACTTGATACCATCAAAGTCGAAGCTTTTTGAATCAACTTGTTTATCGTGAATAGCAGTTAACAAACCAATATCATTATAATTCTGATTTATTGCTGTATAACGTTGTGCATTGGTATCAGTAAAAAGTTCATCAAAAGTTTTTGATGTTTCAAGCTTTGAAAGCCCGCTAATATCCCAATCGTTTATTTGTATTAACCGTTTGTTGTAATAGCCTTTGTACTCAACCGGCAATGCGAATTCTTCGTTTTCTTTTTTATATTGACTATTGAATTCATCAGCATCAATCACTTTCAATTGATCATAATCTTTTACGCGGAAATAAACTTTAGCACTAAGCATTTCCTGCAATTTTTTAGCATTGCGAAATATGATCCATGCAGAAGATTCATCTGGGGACACATTCAGATCCAATGCATCAAGGTGCGCTTTTCTTTCACTTAATTCCGGATGGCTTGCCCATTGATTTTGATAATTTATTCTTGATGTAGAAAATGATCGAATGAATTCAAAAGATATTTCAGGCAAACCTTTTATTTCCTGTAATTGATACTTTGCACCCAATGATCGAAATATGGTTAACTGGTTATCAAAAATATTATCCATTCTTTTCTTTGATTTAAGCAGGTCATCTGCCATGTTCAAAGTAGTATTATAACAGTTTGAGGCAATCTCAATTCTACTTAATCCATTTATAACATTATTACCACCAGCTGCACTCGCAGCTACTGTATCAGCGTGAAACTCCATTTCTCTGCTTAAGCCTAAATAACTTTTATTAATAACAGCATACACCTTTCGTAAAACATATTGAATGCCCTGTGCAATTTTTATAGTCATTTGCGCAAAGAAGCTCAATATGCGGTGAAGCCTTGCCCAGGCATTTAAGAATTTTGTATAACTATTATTGTTATACAACATGTCATAGATAATTCTGTTTACATTATAAGTAAAACTGCCAAGCTTCATACTGCGCTGACTGAAATGTCCAAATTCATGGGCAATTACTGCTTTCAATTCGCTTATATTTATACTGTTCACCAATCCAAGCCCAATCTCTAAATTCTTTCTTACAGGAAACATCATACTCCAGAAACTTGAATTATAAAACACTGAGGCATTTACTTCCGGTGATACAAATATTTTTTTAGGAAAAGGTGCGTTTGTTTCGTTCCTGAGTTTGCGAACAAATTCAAACAATTCAGGTTGATCTTCTTCTTTAATTTCTACACGCAAGGGGTTTTCATTTTTGGTTACGGCAAATATGAATTTTATAAGAAAGAAAATAACTGAAATGCCAACGGCCATTAACCCCAAACCACCAATTACTGTTGTAAAATTGGCTAGAGCAGTTATGATAACTACACCAAGATAAAAACAGCCGACTGCCAATGCAATAGATGCAATAACCAATAAGATATATACAAGAAAAAATAAGATGATAGCGAATACAACTTTTGCTACCTGTTTTTTAAATGCTGCAGAAGGTGCTAGTTTTTCCGGTGCAACAAAAGCTGGTGATGGCGGATAATTAAGTGAACTCATAAACATTGTTTGGATTGAACAAATGCGAAGAAATATATTTTTAGCTAAGCTGTAAAAAAAATTAATGAAATAACGGCAGATCCGGCAATCACGCTACAAACTAACTTTACACCATGAGCAAGAGTAATGGAATGGCAGGCGAGAAAAGAAAAGCATTATTCAACACGGTCAGCAAACCAACACTTAAAGAAAAGCTGGCGGCGCTTGGTAACCTGCCAAGATTTTTTAAACTTGTTTGGCAAACCAATCATTGGTACACTATTCTGGATGCATTGTTAAGACTGATCCGCTCAGCTATTCCAGTTTCTATTTTATATGTCGGTAAACTTATCATTGATGAAGTGGTGAAGCTGAGTAAAACGCATTCATCCGATCATACATTTTTATGGGAACTTATAGCTGCAGAATTTGCATTAGCAATTATATCAGATGCGCTGTCAAGAGCAACATCATTGGTAGATAGTTTGCTGGGTGATCTTTTTTCAAATTATACATCAGTAAGAATAATGGAACATGCGGCCACGCTTGATCTAGATCAGTTTGAAGACTCAGATTTTTATGATAAGTTGGAACGTGCAAGACAACAAACCATCGGCAGAACTATTTTGCTGTCACAGGTATTTGCGCAGGTGCAGGACCTGATAACCATGGGTTTTTTAGCAGTGGGTTTAATGGCATTTAATCCCTGGCTGATATTATTACTGCTGATTGCAATTGTGCCTGCATTTTTAGGTGAATCTTATTTCAATGACAGAAGTTATGCATTAACCCGCGGACAAACACCGGAGCGCCGCGAACTTGATTATATGCGCTACATCGGTGCCAGTGATGAAACAGCGAAAGAAGTAAAACTGTTTAATCTTTCCGGTTTTTTGATCGATCGTTTTAAAACACTCAGCAATAAATTTTATGATGATAATAAAAAGCTTTCCATTAAACGCGCATCATGGGGAACGTTGTTTGCATTGATCGGAAGTATCGGTTATTATTCTGCATACATTGTAATTATTATACAAACGATCAGCGGCGCTATAACTATTGGTACGCTTACATTTTTAGCGGGTTCATTCAGGCAGTTAAGAAGTTTACTGGAAGGAATTTTATCAAGGTTTACAAGCGTATCGCAAGGTGCTGTTTACCTGCGTGATTTTTTCGATTTCTTCGAGATACAACCAAATATCATCACCCCAAAAAATCCATTGCCTTTTCCAAATCCTGTTCAACAGGGATTTGTGTTTGAGAACGTTGGTTTCAAATATCATAATACTGACAGCTGGGCAAACCGCCATCTTTCGTTTACATTACATGCAGGAGAAAAGCTGGCGTTGGTGGGTGAGAATGGCGCGGGAAAAACTACATTGGTAAAATTGCTTGCACGTTTATATGAACCAACTGAAGGCAGGATATTATTGGACGGAATTGATCTGCGCGATTATGATCTGTTTGAATTACGCCGTAATATCGGCATCATCTTCCAGGATTATTTGCGCTATCAAATGAGCTTCGCACAAAATATTGCTGTTGGCAATATTGATGAATTAAACAATCGTGCATTGATCGAGCAATCTGCAGAAAAAAGTTTAGCGAGTTTGCTTGTAAAAAAATTACCTAATCAATATGAGCAGGCATTGGGCAGAAGATTTAATAATGGCATTGAATTGAGCGGTGGCGAATGGCAAAAAGTAGCACTGGCAAGAGCCTACATGAAGGACGCGCAGCTATTGATCCTGGATGAACCAACCAGTGCATTGGATGCGCGTGCCGAGTATGAAGTATTCCAGCGCTTCGCTGAATTAACCAAAGGCAAAACTGCAGTATTAATATCGCACCGTTTTTCTACTGTTCGCATGGCAAACAGAATTCTTGTTTTAGATAAAGGGCAATTGCTGGAGGTTGGAAGTCATGAAGAATTATTGGCAATGAATGGAAGATATGCTGAGTTATTTCACCTGCAGGCGAAAGGTTACAGGTAACAATAGCAGCACAGGAAGTAGTATTTGTATTCAAAAGATTTATCTTTAAAAATAAACTGCATCGAATGCAAAAAATAAAAATCTTCCTCGCATCTTCCAATCAATTGAAACCTGAACGTGATCAATTTGAAATTGAAATTTATCGTAAAACCAAAACCTGGTTTGATAAAGGTATTTTTCTGCATCTCGATATCTGGGAAGATATGACCGCACGCTTATCATCAACAGGTTCGCAAAGTGAATATGATAAATTCGTAAAGAGTGCTGACCTTTTTGTGTTCCTTGCTTATTCAAAAGTTGGCATGTACACAGCAGAAGAGTTCGAAAATGCGATCGGGCAATTTCAATCAACCAAAAAACCATTTATCTATACTTATTTCAAAATACCGCCGCCGGATAATGCAGGCCCCAGCCTTGTTGCTTTTAAAGCTAAGCTGACGGAACTAAAACATTTTTACGTCAACTTCAACGACTTTAACGATCTGTGGAATCAATTCAATAAAGAACTGGAAAGATTGGAAGCAGACGGCTTTACTGAAAATAAAAGACCTGATCAGGATACCGGAACAAAAACCATTAATCAAACCGCAGAAAAGATCTACAATATTGATAAAATAGATACCGCAAATTTTTCCTGACAACTTATGGCAGATAAAAAGCTGGAGTGAGTGCTGCAGGCGCTGATTGAAAATTAAATAAAGCCATAGCAGCAAAAGATAGTGTTTAAACCATTCTTTATTGTACAATAATTGTCTTCGCCGATACAATAAGTTGAATTGATCAGTTGTCAATCTTTATCAAACACTATAATACATTCTTGTTGATTTCAAAGATTGTTTATTACTAAAAATCCCCAGGTTATTCTAAGGATGTTAAACGCTGGCGCAAGACTGAGGCATTGCTTTGTATAAAACGTCTTGTCCTGCATACGAAAACTTAAAGATACCCTCTGCTAAATCTGTTTGTAAGTCATCCCCTGCGATAAAAACAAGCATTCAATTGAAACATTTGCCGCCTTAAAACGTAAAGCGGAAAATTGCAAACCAGCCCCTCGCAACCATCACCAACTTCCCGCCTTCCAAACACCCATACCCTGGCTGCTCAGTTCATTAACAGGTTCATCTTTCCTTCCGGCATGCAACCGCAGGCACATTACATACAACTTACTGCTTTTGGGTACACTAACATTAAATAAAGTAGTGCCCGCAGCTTCGTTGATTGCAAACCATTTTGTATTCACTATAACATTGCCGGTAGCCTTACCTTTCACATTAAAAAATAAAACAATTACATCATAACGGTACATAAAGGCTTTGCTGTTAAAGTGCGGTATAGAATCATTTTTAAGTTGTACGTTCATACAACTGTTTTGCTTAGTGTTTATTATTTGCGGCAGTGATCCAAAACGCTGCAGCGGGTAACGGCCGTTCAGTTCCAATCCCGGCAGGCACCCGAGCAACGCAGCTGGAGTTATGGCTGGTGCCGCATGCATGCGGCTCAGCATTTTTTGCCAGAACATACACTTTCTTTAAAAAAGTCCGCATGAAGTTTAAGCAGGTTATGTACTTCACTGGCTAATGCGTTTATAGTAGCAAGTTGTTTACCTTTTGCAGCAAGTGCATCATTTAGTTTTGCGGATTTAATGCTGCCTCTTGCCGCACGGGTATGTTGGCCATAAGCACGGCTGCGCACAACAATAAATTTTTCCGTTTTCGCCCGTCCTGTTTTTTTGGCTTTTTTCTTTGGCATGTTAACCGCTATTGGTATATTACATCATACTAACAAAGTATCGCTTAAAGATATAAATTTTCTCCCGCTGTACCTGCAATTACAGTAACCTTACAGTAACCTTATAATAATCTTATAATAATCTTCCTTACTATTAAACAGCTATCAAAGCCATATCATACGGCTATACACCCTATATTAATTGCACGCATAACGAAGCCGCTGCGACATGAAGTTTACTTATTTCTGAAGCATTCCTTTAGTAATTTCTGTTCCTTATAGTACGTTAAAACCACTCATCAGGCTACAATATACAATAGTGTACAAGGGATAGATAAAGATGATTCAGATGGATTGACTAAAATTTATAAAGCTTTTTTGATACTATCTATTCTTTCGTTTTGCATTTTAATACTATCATTGATAGCCTTTATTTCACCAGAGTTTTTAGAGTCTTTAGCACCAAAATATATTGCAGTAGCAATAGAGGCAGCAGTAAATACCATCATTATTATATCTTTTATTCTATTGTCCCTTATCACTTTTCTTACTTGTCTCATTTCTTTATATTCTTTCAAATATTTATAACCTGCTCCCGTAATACAAGTTTGTATGATTACATTATTTAAACTGGTAGCCAACAATTCTAAATTCTCAATTCCAAATAATATGTTTAAGAATTTACATGAACTAATAGCTACAATGCCGGACGAAGCAACGTGTAGAAAGTATTATGAAGAGCAAAGATGGAACGGTAAGCCAGTTTGCCCTTATTGTGGTTATGAACGTAGCTACAAGTTAAAAAGTGGTAAGCATTATAAATGTGCTTCAAAGACCTGTTATAGAGTTTATACGGTTACTGTAGGAACTAAATGGCTTATGGCTTTATATCTATGTTCAGCACATAAGAAAAAGGTATTAGTTCCTACCAGTTAGCAAAAGATATAGGTGTTACTCAAAAAACTGGTTGGTTTATGCTTCATAGATTACGTGAAGGAATGAAAGAAAGAGGCGCAATAGTATTTAAAGGTATTGTTGAGGCTGATGAAACATACATGGCTCGCAAGTATGGGAGCGATTATAAAGGCTTAACGCCTGAACAGGTAGAATATATTCAAAAGAATAAACATAGTACTAAAACTAAAGGTGCTGTGATTGGCTTAGCTGACCGTAATACCGGGAAAGTTAAGATTGTATCATTTGATGAAAATAACCTTACTAATGTTACCAATACAGTAAGAGAATATGTAGATAAAAGAGCTACGCTTCATACTGATGAAAGTAATCTATACAATGCTTTAGGTTATGAAATGAAAAGAGAAAGCGTAGTACATAGTAAAAAAGAATGGGTTAAAACAAACTATTACCGCGAAAAAATACATACTAATACAGTTGAAAATTTTTGGTCTGTCATGAAAAGAGGCGTTTATGGTATATACCACCAAATCAGCTATAAACACTTACAACGTTATTGTGATGAGTTCAGCTATCGTTACAATAATAGAAAAATGAATGATGCAGATAGATTTACTGTAACGTTACGTAACACAGGAAGATTAACTTATAAAGACTTAGTTAATAAATAGACCGTGAAACATATTTTCACATTTGTTGATAAATAAAAATATTCTAATTGTAACTTTGAGAGAAGATGCAAAGTATATATTTGAATAGGAATCTTATTTTTTCTCATTCAAAACCATTGCCTTTATGACTGATTTTCTCATCAAACAACAAAGAGATGATATAAAGAAAGTGTTATCTAAGGCAGCACAATCTAAAGAAGCTGCCATAACTTTTCTAACTAATGCAGGACTTATAGAAGTGAAAGCTGAAAAAACTAGAAAACTCAAATTACAAAAAGACAAATAGTTGTCTTATCATCATCCTTCACAAATAATAGCATTCCATAGCTGCGATAAAAAAATCGGTTTAAAAATTTTAAACGGAGAAGAAGATTTAATCGCCAGTGAAAATACATGGGATTGGCTTGGGTCTGGCATATATTTTTGGGAATATAACCCCGAACGTGCTTTGGAGTATGCACAAAGTAGTGCAAATGGCAAGCAATACAATAAAATTAAAATCAATACCCCCTTTGTTTTAGGTGCTAATATCTTATTAGGTAATTGTCTTAATCTTTTGGATGCAAGAGCTTCAGAAAACTTAAATGAAGCATACAATCAGTTAAAAGTTTTATATGATATTTCTGATCTAAAAATGCCTACAAATAAAGGAACGGTTAGAAAATTAGATTGTGCAGTAATCAAAGCGGTTCACGAAATAAATAAACAACAAAATAGAGAACCTTTCGATACAGTACGATGTGCATTTGTAGAAGGAAATGAAATTTATCCTACTTCTAATTTTACAGATAAATTACACATTGAGATTAGTGTTATTAATCCTCAAATGATACAAGGTTATTTTTTGCCAAAACCTATTGAACTTTATAACCCGTATTTAAAATAATTTATTGCAAATAAGTAATAAATTTGAGATATGGCAAAGGCAGCAAAAAAGAAAGTAACTAAACCTAAGAAAGATATAACCCTTAAGTTAAACATGAGTTTTGAAGAAGCTATTCAAAAGTCTTTTACTCCATTAAAGAATAGTAAGGTTTATAAAAAGAAATAATGCTTTAGTTGTACATTAGTTATATTGAAACAACTGATATGCCATTTAAAGAAGTACGCCAATACAGCACACCCTATTTGGATTATTTACATTACGCTAATGATTTAAGAGGCAGCTTAATTACTTCGGTCGCTGAAATGGAAAGAGCGATGGATGTTTTTATTTGCAAACATTTTTGTAGCTCTTTACACAAACAACAGGAATTAATGGAAGTTATAATAGCAACAAAGCATTTGACCTTTAATGCAAAAGCAGATATAGCAAAGCATCTTTTAGTAAAGAAAGAAGAATTAACTAAAACTCAATCCAATAAATTCTACAATACTTTATTAGAAAATATTGCCGCTAAAAGAAACATCATTGCTCATAATACTTTGGATACTTCAAATAAAGCAATTACTAACTTTCAAACTGATAAAGACAAGACCATATACTTTATAAAATATTCTAATGAAAAAATATCTTTCCCATTTACTAAACAAGATGCGATAAACCTTGGAAGAACCGCTTTAGCCGCTAAACATGTTTTTGACCAAATAAACTCACCTTTCAGAAAATCAACAAGAATAGGGGAATGACATATCCCTCTGGCTTTTACTATCCGTACGAATAAGTAATCACTTCTTAAAGGAATATGTGCTTATCTTGAAAACAAGAGGTATTGGGGATTTATTATCTTACTCTTGTATATAATTGTATGTTGTTGCCACTCATCAGTCAATTAACACAACTTAACAAATCAGCGCTAAAAACCTTCTATATAAATTTATGCGCGTTCATACTTATAAATCCAACATTCATCTTGTGTTTTTTTGCTTCGTCCTAAACCGTACACTGCGTACACCTGTTCATTAACTCAAATTAACAAACCAGTGGTGTAGTATCAATTGACTTGCACTGTTGCATCGCCATACATTCACATATCCAAAAATTAAAAAAAATGTGTGTTATGAAAAAAATAATCTTGTATGTAGTCACTTGTTTTTTACTGGCATCTTCAGCTAATGCAACACCTGATTCAAAGATCCTGCAAAAATTTAAAGAAACATTTCCCAGTGCACAAAATGTAAAATGGGTAGATGACAAAGCCGGGTATTTCGTAAGCTTTACGCAAAACGAAAGTTATAATAAAGTGTTTTATAACACTGAAGGAAGTTTTGTTTACGCGCTAAAATATTACAAGGGCGATGGGCTGCCAACCAATATCACAATGTCGCTGAACAAAAAATACGGTGACTCAAAGATCATCGGCGTTACTGAAGTAACCACGCAAAACAATGTTGTATACGACGTTAAATTATCTAAAGATAATAAGCTGTATAGTTTAAACGTTTCATCTGATGGCTCTATATCAAAAGAAGAAGTATATAATGATGGAACGGTTAATTAACCAACCGGTTGAATTGCGCATCAACTAAGTGTTTTTTAGAGCAATGGATAGATAGTAACAAAAAGACTGCCCGGTAAAGGCAGTCTTTATTTTTTTGCAATACCGGAACATCATTTATATGCCGCAATTAACGTTAAGCGGTTTAACAAGGCAGCATAAACAAAACTGACCAGGCTAAAAGAATGCACAAAATTTCCTTCGCGCGGCTTCACCACTTAACTTTAACCCGAATTACCAATAACTAAATTGTCTGCTATGAGAAAATTTTTCAAAGCATTGCTTGTTATCATTATTATTATAGTAATAGCTGCCGGAGCCTTTGCATTATATGTTTCGCAACGATCCATTCCAAAATACCCGGTTCAAAAAATAAACATTAAAGCAGAAGTAACACCTGAACGCATTGCACAAGGGCAAAAGCTCGCTTCTATGCTTTGCCACAGCTGTCACTATAATGAAAACACCGGTGAATTTACAGGCCGTGAGTTAACAGATGCACCGCAGTTTGGCAAGATCTACAGTGCCAATATAACACATGATTCAATTGTTGGTATTGGCAACTGGAGCGATGGCGATATAATTTATTTTATAAGAACCGGCATAAAACCCGATGGGCAATATGTACCGCCATACATGCCAAAGCTTACACACATATCTGATGAAGATCTTAATTCTATCATTGCTTTTTTGCGGTCTGATAATAGTTGGGTAAAAGCAAATACAACACACATGCCTGAATCAAAGCCATCATTCCTTACAAATTTTTTGGTAACTATCGGCGCTGCAAAACCGTTTGATTATCCAACACATCCTATTCCCGGCCCTGATACAGGCAATAAAGTTGAATGGGGAAAATATATTGCCCTTTACCAGATGGAATGTTATAGCTGTCATTCAAAATCGTTTGCAAAAAACAATTATTATGAGCCTGAAAAATCCCCGGGCTTCTTTGGCGGCGGCAATGAAATGTATAACATAGATGGAAAAGAAATTCATAGTTTAAATATTACAATGGATAAAAACACCGGCATTGGCAACTGGACTGAAGCTGATTTTATCAAAGCAGTTACAACCGGTATTCTTCCCAACAATCAACCTGCCCTACGCGATCCGATGCATCCTTACGTTAACCTGTCAGATGATGAGGTGAGTGCCATTTACGCTTACCTGCAAACAGTACCAGCAGTTAATAATAAAGTTGAAAGAAAGTTTTGATATTGCTTGCTTCATTGCATCATCATAAAAGATGAAACTGCGCCGGATTTTTATATAATGCATTTTATATTTTATCATTGCGCCTTTAGGTGGATTAGTTTTTCTTGAACAGCGGTACAATGTATGGCTGCAACAACAACCAAATTCCAAATAATAAAAACCTTCAATAAAAAAATCAGGCAAACTTTTTTCTTCTAAATAATGTTTATCTGGTTTTGCGTTTTAATTTCATTCTGCAATATTACCAGGATGAAAAAAATTAATCTTTGTGCTTCACTTCTTTTTCTCCTGCTGCAATCAACAGGCTTTGCTCAATCCCATCAAACAACGAAACCTAATGTCGTCTTCATTCTTGCTGATGATCTTGGTTATGGAGAAGTAGGATGCTTTGGTCAAACAAAAATTAAAACACCCAACATAGATGCACTTGCAAAAGAAGGCATGCGCTTTACACAATTCTATGCAGGCGCTCCTGTTTGTGCACCTTCGCGTTGCGGTTTTTTAACAGGCATGCATTCAGGTCATGCATATGTGCGCAACAATTTCGGAACGGCCGGCTATAAAGAAAATGTAAATGAGAATGGCAATTATCCACTTGATTCAAGTGCTTATACTATCGGGAATTTATTTAAAGATGATGATTACGCAACAGCCGCAATTGGCAAATGGGGATTGGGTAATTATGATAATAGCGGCAATCCATTAATACATGGCTTTGATTTGTTTTACGGTTATTATGACCAGCGGCATGCGCACAATTATTACACAACGCATTTGTATAACAATGCAACGCATGATACATTGAACAATCCTGTTATTAATGTTCACCCGAAATTTGATTCAGCAAGCAAAGCATCGCGCGATCCGAAAGATTATACCGGCAACGAATATTCAATTGATAAGATGACTGCTCAAGCCATTTCATTCATTGATAAAAATCATGCACAACCTTTCTTTTTATACCTGCCTTATACATTGCCGCATGCAGTGTTGCAGGCCCCACAGTCTTATATTGATCAATACATAAAATATTTGAATGAACAACCCAATTGGTCTGTTACCAATAACGGCATACCAACATATTATCCTTTGTCAACCTATGCAGCGCAGGTAAGTTATTTAGATACTCAGGTGAAAATTATTTTAGATGAATTGCACAGGTATGATCTTGATAGCAACACCATCGTAATTTTTACAAGCGATAACGGCGCTTCTGATGGCGAAAGACTGCGCTCTGCTTTTTTCAATAGTTGTGCAGGTTTGCGCGGCTTTAAATCTGATCTGTATGAAGGCGGCATTCGTGAACCATTTGTAATAAAATGGCCGGATCATATTCCGCCAAATACGGTGAATACAAATCCTGCAATATTGTATGATATGATGGCAACATTCGCAGATATATTAAAAGTAAAAGCGCCAAAGAATGATGGTGTCTCTATGTTGCCGATGATAACCGCTTCAACAGGCAAGTATAAACAACATAAATATTTTTATTGGGAATTTCCGGGCAAGGGAAGACAGGTTGCAGTGCGCATGGGAAATTGGAAAGGTGTAAGAACAGGTTTGTTGCAAAATCCAAATGCACCATGGCAGGTGTATGATATTGTTGCCGATTCTGCTGAAACACATGATGTGGCTGCACAATATCCGGAGTTGATACGGAAGTTTAAAAAGATCGTGCGCAAAGCACATACAACTCCTGTAAAAAAAGAATGGGATATTTATAGTCCTGCTGATCCCAACACAAAACAACCTAAAGAAGCTGATTAAAATATTAGGTGTTGCTCTATTAAATTTTTTAAACTTGAAATTTAGTTATGTTGTTTGAATTTAGGCATCAGGGCTCAACAGCTGAAAAAACGATACTACAGAAGTTCAATCAAGGCAAATGAGCGAACGTGCTGCATATCGTTTGCTCTTGAATTTCTTGGTTATTTTTTTCAAGTTCATAGCAGAATAACTTCCAGACCGGTTAAAGTAACTGGCAGCGTTTTGCACAGGTTACACCAGCTCATGCGTTAGGCGCCTTCTGCGGTTCGGTTCCGCCAACGGTGGAATTGCAGCAATGGCGAAGCCGTATTGCTGCAAAGAAGCGCAGGCAGTCCCGCCATTGCGGGATTGCATGAGCGAGGCCCCGCGGCCATGAGCGATAAAAAATTTGTTACTTAAGAGAAAAGAAAGTGACAGAAAAAATACCGTCATGCTAAAAGAAAGTGAAATACCTCTGCCTGGTTTTAAGCTTGAAAATAATTCGAGAGATTTCTCCTTACGTTACAATGACGCGCAAGAAACTTTTCGTTTTACAGTTACGCTGAATGTATGTTATCATATTTCAAATACAGAACCCAGTTAAAATATTTATATGCGGATCATTTTAAAAATTGCATTGTTCTTCGCTGTTATTTTTTCAAAGCAAAACCTGTTTGCTCAAAAAACAGCATCATCAAAACCCAACATTGTTTATATATATGCCGATGATTTAGGTTATGGTGATGTGAGTTGTTATGGCGCAACAAAAATTACAACGCCAAATATTGATATGCTTGCATCAAAAGGCATTCGTTTTACCAATGCACATGCTACTTCTGCTACATGCACGCCTTCAAGATATTCATTCATAACAGGCCAGTATGCATGGCGAAGAGATGATACTAAAATTGCACCGGGCAATGCTGCACTCATCATAAATGTAAACATGCTTACGTTGCCAGCTATGTTGCAACAACAAGGTTATACAACAGGTGCTGTAGGCAAATGGCATTTGGGCTTAGGCCCTGCATCAACCGGCCCTGATTGGAATCATGAAATAAAGCCCGGCCCGGATGAAGTTGGCTTTAATTATTCATTCATTATTCCTGCAACGGGCGACAGAACGCCTTGTGTGTTTATTGAAGATCATCATGTAGCAGATCTTGATCCGAATGATCCCATCTATGTGAGTTATGACAGCATGGTGGGCAATGATCCTACAGGAAAAGATCATCCTGAATTATTAAAATTAAAATCATCGCATGGGCATGATCAAACTATTGTGAATGGCATCGGCCGCATCGGTTATATGAGTGGCGGCAACAGTGCAAGATGGGTTGATGAAAACATTGCCGACACACTTACATCAAAAGCAAAACAATTCATCATCAAAAACAAATCCCATCCTTTCTTTTTATACTTCGCAACGCATGATATACATGTACCACGCGTGCCTGCAGCACGTTTTGTAAACAGCAGCGATCTTGGTGTGCGCGGTGATGTAATAAAAGAATTAGACTGGAGTGTTGGTGCTATTTATCATGCGTTGGATAGTTTGCATTTGCTCAACAACACCATAGTAATTTTCAGCAGCGATAACGGGCCTGTTGTTGATGATGGATATAAAGATGGATCGGTTGAACATTTGGATGGCCATAAACCCGCAGGGCCATTGCGCGGTGGCAAATACAGCGCGTTTGATGGCGGCACTCGCATTCCTTTAATTATTGATTGGCCAAACGCTCATATTGCTTTAACTTCAGATGCATTGGTTTGCCAGCTTGATTTCTTTGCATCGTTCGCAAAATATTTTAATGCAACATTGCCCGCAAATGCAGCGCCGGATAGTGAAGATATGTTAAGTGCTTTCGAAGGAAAATCTAAACAAGGCAGAACATATTTGGTTGAACAGGGCGGCGCATTGTCCGTTACAAAAGATGACTGGAAATATATTGAACCGCACAAAGGCCCGAAAAGAAATTTAACCGGTAATGAATTGGGCAATGATAGTTTGCCGCAACTATATTATTTGAGAGATGATATTGGCGAGCAGAATAATTTGTCTAAACAATATCCTGGCAAACTGAAAGAGATGGCTGCTTTATTACAACAGGTAGAAGATAAAGGTGGTGTTGGCACACATACAAAGTTGAATAATGATTAAGCTGCTTTTATTCGTTGCAATTTTTTCATGCTGTAATTTTCAAAAAAATTTTGCGCAGGTGCAAAGAACACAAATGCCGCCAATGGGCTGGAACAGTTGGGATTGTTATGGAAAATATCCAACAGAAAAAAACATACTCAACAATCTCAACGTGATGAAACAAAAGCTGAAACCTTTCGGCTATACTTATCTTGTTATTGATGCGGGCTGGAACATTGAAAAAGATTCGGCAAATAATTTATCAGGTGTAAGCATTGATGCATTCGGCAGATATATCCCTTTTAAAAAAGATTTTCCGCATGGATTAAAATACATAGCAGACAAAGCGCACAACGCAGGTTTGTTATTTGGCATTCATATTATGCGCGGCATTCCGCGTGAAGCGTATGATAAAAATCTGCCTGTATACGGAACAACATATCATGCACGCGATATTGCAGACACTACTTCGCTTTGCAAATGGAATCATGATAATTATGGCATTGATATGAACAAACCCGGCGCGCAGGAATATTATAACTCATATATAAATCTGCTGGCAAGCTGGGGTGTTGATTATATTAAAGCGGATGACATCACAGCGCATCCGCAGGAAATAAATGCGGTTGAAAAAGCAATTGATAAAACAGGAAGAAAGATTGTATTAAGTCTTTCACCCGGCGGCGACAGCAAAACAGAGTTTATTGATGATTATAAAACTGCAACATTGTTAAGAATAACCGGTGATGTTTGGGACAATGAAAAAAGCATTAATAAAGTTTTTGACGCATGGAAGAATTGGAATGCCTATGCAAACGAAGGTTTGTGGCTGGATATGGATATGATTCCGTTCGGGCATATTTGTATCAACAATCATGTGAATGATTATTTGCAAACTGATAGCAGCGAAGGCAACAAAGGAAGCAAAGGAAAAGAACGCATGTGTGCTTTTACAAAAAATGAGAAATATACATTCATCACGCAACGCGCGTTGGGCGCTTCACCTTTATTTATGGGTGGTGATTTGTCAACTACAGATACCTTTTCTTTTCAATTGCTTACCAATAAAGAAATGCTCGCCTGTAATAAAAATGGGGTAACCGGCAGATTGGTTTATAGTGATGATAATTTGGAAATATGGAAAACAGTTAATAAAACAGATTCTTCAAAAGGCTGGATCGGCATATTTAACCGCAGCAATAACGACAACAAAACTTCTTTCACACTTCAGCAATTACAACTTTCACCATGCGGTTTATTTGATATCTGGAATGCTGGTTCCCTCGGAAAAATCAGCAATGCAATTAATGTAACAGTTCCGCAAAAAGGGGTTTTGTTTTATAAGTATGATGAAACGGTGAAACAAAATTCAATTTTGTAAAGACCTGATCAGGAAAAAATATTTTTCTTTTCTACAACGTTTTGTTAAACACCGCTGTCAACTTGTTTCAAATCTTACGTGTATGAAAAAGAATTTAATTTCAATATTGAGCATTTCGATATTAACCGCATATGTTTTCTTCCTGCTGCCCGGTTGTTCAAAAGATGGCAACAAAACAAAAACTGAAACATATACGTACACTATTTACAGCAATCCTGTGTATAAAAGCAGGAGTGCTGTGCTTGCTTCCATTAACGGCGATGCAAACACAGCAATTCAACAGGCAGGTAAGCTCTACATAAAAGATAATTTTATTTATGTGAATGAAGTGAACAAAGGCATTCACATCATCAACAATTCAAATCCATCCAAACCTGTGCAGGTTGCTTTTTTATCTATCCCCGGCAATCTTGATATTGCTATCAAAGGCAATATTTTGTATGCCGATATGTACAATGAATTGCTTGCACTTGATATAACCGATCCGCTTAATGCCAAACTAACCAACTCAATAAAAAACTTTTTTACAGACCGGGCGTATATAAGTAATTATCCAACCAATGACAGTGACCAGGTGGTTGTAGGCTGGGATCAAAAAGACACAACCATTGAATGGACTACCACAATTGATCCGGGTGGTTGTAACGGTTGCGTTTTTGAAACATTGAATAGCGGTACTGTTCCTTCAGCTAAATCTTCCGGCACTGCGGGTTCAATGGCAGGCATGGTTCTAATGAATAATTATTTATATGCCATAAATGAAATGCATAGTCTTGGTATTGTGGATGTAAGCAATGCTTCCAACCCTAAACTTGATTCATCATTTTTTGCAGGCTATGACCTTGAAACAATTTATCCTTTTGAAGACAAATTATTTCTTGGCTCGATGGAAGGCGTATTTATGTATGACGTAAGCGATCCTGAACATCCCGTTTCAGCCGGGCAGTTTACACATGGCACTGCCTGTGACCCGGTTATCGCAGATGCCAGTTACGCTTATGTTACTTTACATTCAGGTACTGCTTGTGGCGGCGCCGCCAATGAGCTTGATGTGGTTGATATAACCAACATCACAAATAGCCAGCTTGTAAGATCTTATGCGCTTCAAAGTCCCAAAGGACTTTCCAAAGATGGCACACTGCTTTTTGTTTGCGATTCGACCAACGTAAAAGTTTTTAATACAGCTAACCCTTCAGCGCTTACATTAATGCAAAGTATTGCAAGCAAGAGCCCTTACGATGTTATTTCAGGTAATAAAAAATTAATAGTAGTTAACGCCGATGGTTTGTATCAATATGATTACAGCAACATCAATGCAATTAGACTTTTAAGTTTTATTGCTGCTAAAATGTAATTATAACCCGATGAGAACATAAACTACTTGAAATAGTATAAAAGAAATTCAACGTAGTTTTAAAATAAAAAGTTCTTTGCACTTCATTTCGATCCCGATAGTTATCGCTTACGCGTCAAGTCAAGAAACAGGTGTGATCGCTTTAAATATAAAACCAGCTTGAGTTTCAGAGTAATTAGCACCTGTAATTTCAGGTTGTTACCAGTTGTCGCATAAGG
>JABDAV010000045.1 GCA_013289015.1 Bacteroidota bacterium
ATGTCATCTTCCATTTCGTAACAGATCTCTAATTGCGCAGAAATTATATTAAAGCTCTTCCTGTGATATTTGCATAAGCCGTATTGTTCAATAGCGCGGCGGTGTTCAACTGTTCCATAACCTTTGTTCTGCGTCCAGTTATATTGTGGAAACTCTTCATGCAGTTGACGCATATAATCATCTCGGTATGTTTTTGCGAGAACACTTGCTGCTGCAATGCTTGCATAAATGCCATCACCTTTTATAATGCATGTATATTTTACATTTCTCCATGAAGTAAAGCGGTTGCCATCTACTAAGATCAAAGATGGCTCAACAGGTAATTTATCCAACGAGAGATGCATGGCTTTAAATGATGCACGCAAAATATTTATTATGTCTATCTCATCATTATCAACCATTGATACTGCATAATACAATGCATACTTTTCAATATAAACGCGCAACCTTTCTCTTTGCTCAGCCGTTAGTTGTTTACTATCGTTCAATTCAGGATGGTAAAAATCTTTAGGTAATATCACAGCCGCTGCACATACAGGCCCTGCAAAACATCCTCTGCCTGCTTCATCGCAACCTGCTTCGTTTTTTCTTTTTTTGTGATACGGCTTTAGCACGCAGTTTGTAATTTAAGGGCAAAATAAAACATTCATATTGTACAATGCAGTTGTTATTAACGCCTGTTAATAAATTTATTGAGACTGGCTCAACTTGTAAATTGTGTAATTTCATTTTTAATAAGAAAGAATTGAATGGCGACCACACAAAATTATTTTCAAAGGTTAATACCCGGTTTTCAAACAAAAAATCTGAATGTGAAAATACCTTTTAATCCCACAGATGATATTGAACACAAAGAACCTGCTGAAATTAAAGTTGAAGTGTATGATTATAACGTTAATAAAGTAAGCCACCTTGAATTTAACGGCGTGCACGATTGCAAAAAATTCAGAAACAACGGTCATGTTACATGGATAAATATTGATGGTCTTCGCAAAGATGATGTTGAACTTATTTGTAAGGAATATGATATACATCCATTGCTGATTGAAGATATATTAAGCGTTGGCCAGCGGCCCAAGATGGATGAAATGGAAAATGTTTTATTCTGTCTTTTAAATATGCTTTACTACAATGAAAAAGACAGTTGTATAGAAATGGAACAGGTTAGCATTGCATTGGGGAAAGGGTATGTGCTAAGTTTCCAGGAAGAAGCGAACAGAGATTTATTCAATCCTATTCGAGATAAGTTGAAAGTTGCAGGCAGTAAGTTAAGAATAGCAGGCGCTGATTATTTATGTTATTCGCTCATTGATGTTATTGTTGATAATTATTATTCGGTGCTGGAAAAATTAGGCGAGCATATTGAAACGCTGGAAGAAGAGATCATTCGCCGCGGCAATGCGCGCTCGCTTGCAATGATAAATGATTTGCGAAAAGAGATGATCATTCTTAAGCGTAATATTAATCCTGTGCGTGAAGTTATCAATGGATTCATGCGCAGCGATAATGGTTTGCTTAACGATAAAACGTTGAGGTATTTTAAAGATGTGTACGATCATGTTGTACAGGCAAATGATCTTGTTGAAAATTACAGGGACATGATGATGAGCCTGCAGGATCTTTACCTAAATAAAGTAAACCTTCGTATGAATGAAGTAATGAAAGTAATGGCTATTGTTACCTGTTTACTTGCACCTGCAACCGTTATTGGCGGCATATTCGGAATGAACTTCGAAAGCATACCTTACCTGCACAACAAATATGGTTTTTATGCAGCGGTAGCACTTATGTTATTAATCCCTGTATGGATGATCTACGCGTTTAAAAAGCGGGGATGGTTCAAAAGCTAATCGAATACTTTTATTTTTTTTGGTGGCGGGCTTCTGTTCTTTAATTAAACTTCGTGCAGCCTGTCCCGGGAGCGAGCGATTCGGGATCGCAACACTGCAACTGCATTAATTCTATTCAGCAAAAAAAGACAAAGCCTCGTAAAATAAATTACAAAAGCTTTGTCTGCACGATTAAAACCAAAAGAATGCAAATACCCTTTTATTTCATTAATAATAAAGTAGAGTCTTTTGGTTTTGTTGTATCACTGGGCACTGTATCCTTAATAATGCAAGTCTTATTAACCGGAAGTTTAGCAGTTGCACCGCCATAGTTTGCAGCACATATTCCCAATGCACCCAATAATACTGTTACGGAAAAAAGGAACTTTTTCATGATAAATGTTTTTTTGTTATTAAAAGTTTAGCAGCCATCAGTAAGCAACAACTTTGCCATTTTTTCTTAAAACAAAACGATCGTATTCTTTAAACTTTTTATTTATTGCAGATACATTATTTATAAAAAAAATATCAATACAATAAGTAATTGAAAACACGTAGAAAGTATATGGCTTATTTTATTGCTCCGTTAAATATCATAATATAAAAAAACAAAAAATTTTTACTTATTAACTTGCAACATGCCTTTTAAATTAGTAGCTCCTTATGAGCCAAGCGGCGATCAGCCCGAAGCGATACGCCAGTTAACAGACGAAATTAACAGCGGAGAACATTATCAGACATTGCTGGGTGTTACAGGAAGCGGTAAAACATTTACGATGGCCAATGTTATTCAAAATGTACAAAGGCCAACATTGGTATTAACACATAATAAAACACTCGTTGCACAATTGTATGGCGAGTTCAAGCAATTCTTTCCTGATAACGCGGTTGGATATTTTGTAAGTTATTATGATTATTATCAGCCTGAAGCATACATGCCTGTAAGCGACATATACATCGAAAAAGATCTAAGCATTAATGAAGAACTGGATAAACTTCGTTTGCAGGCAACAAGTGAATTGCTTTCGGGCAGGCGTGATATAATTGTTGTGGCAAGTGTGAGTTGTATTTATGGTATCGGTAATCCTACGGATTTTGAAAATGGTATTGTAAGAATTGCAAAGGGCCAGGCAATTTCGCGACAAGGATTTTTGCATTCGCTGGTAAATAGTTTATATAACAGAACACAGGTTGAATTTAAACGCGGCACATTTCGCGTGAAAGGAGATACCATTGATATCAACCTGCCGTATGTTGATTATGGTTACCGTATAACTTTTTTTGGTGATGAGATCGAAGACATTGAAACCATTGATGTGCATACCAACAAGCGCATGATGAAAATGGATAATGCTGCCATCTTTCCAGCCAATCTTTATCTCGCACCAAAAGATATGATGCAAACAATTTTATACGAGATACAGGATGAAATGCGTTTGCAAACTGAATATTATAAAAGCAATGGTAAATTAATTGAAGCGCAGCGTTTAAAAGAAAGAGTAGAATATGATTTGGAAATGATACGCGAGTTAGGCTTCTGTAACGGCATTGAGAACTATTCAAGATTTTTTGACAGAAGACAGCCGGGCACAAGGCCATTCTGTTTGCTGGATTATTTTCCAAAAGATTTTTTAACCATCATTGATGAAAGTCATCAGACCATTCCGCAGGTTGCGGGCATGTATGGTGGCGACAGAAGCCGCAAATTGATTTTGGTTGAATATGGATTTCGTTTGCCATCAGCTTTAGATAATCGCCCGTTGAATTTTCATGAGTTTGAAAACATTACGGGCCAAACAGTTTTTGTTAGTGCAACGCCCGGGGAATATGAATTGGAAAAATGTGGTGGTGTTGTGGTTGAACAGGTGGTGAGGCCGACTGGTTTGTTAGAACCACCGATCGATATTCGTCCATCCGTAAATCAAATTGATGATCTGTTGGATGAAATTGATAAGCGTGTTACAAAAGGCGATCGCGTTTTGGTAACAACACTTACCAAACGAATGGCGGAAGAGATGGATAAATATTTACAGCGCATCAATATCAAATCAAAATACATACACAGCGATGTTGATACATTGGAACGCATTGAAATATTAAGGCAATTAAGATTAGGTGAAATAGATGTATTAGTAGGTGTGAATTTATTACGCGAAGGTTTGGATCTGCCTGAAGTTTCTTTGGTTGCTATTCTGGATGCAGACAAAGAAGGCTTCCTGCGCAATGAAAGATCATTAACACAAACGGCAGGCCGCGCTGCACGCAATGTGGATGGACTTGTTATTTTTTATGCTGATAAAATGACGGAAAGCATGCAAAAAACAATTGATGAAACCGATCGCAGAAGAGAGAAACAAATTGCTTACAACATACAGCACAACATCACACCAAAGACCATTAAGAAAACAAAAGAGAATGTTTTTGCGCAAACATCTGTGTTGGATATAAAAGGTTACGATCCAAAAAATCCTTATGCAATACAAGGCGATGAAGATATCATTAAAACAAACGCAGCAGAAGAACAGGGTCAGTATAAAACAATTCCACAAATGGAAAAAGCCATTAACACTATAAAGAAACAAATGGAAAAAGCAGCGAGAGATTTAGACTTTATAGAAGCTGCAAAACTGCGCGATGAAATGTTCAGGTTGCAGAAAGAACTGGAGGCAATGAAATAGAGTATAATAGTACAGAGAAAATATAGAAAGCTTTATATAATATTCATCCTGCATTGAATCGATCAATACCTATTTTCGTTTATAATTAATAATGTTTTGCATGAATAAAATTTATGTATTTGCTATAACATTACTCATAACTACTGCTGCATCCGCACAAACAAAGCGGCCGCTTAATCCCTCAGATTTTATGCGTTATGTTGATGTTTCAGACCCGCAGGTTTCGCCTGATGGTAAATGGTGCACTTATACTGTAACCACTGTTGATACTTCAAAAGATGAAACCAATAAAGATATATGGATGGTGAGCTGGGATGGAAAAGAAAATGTACAGTTAACCAACAGTGTTGATGATGAAACCACGGCAAGATTCAGTCCCGACAATAAATACATTTCATTTTTATCAGACAGGTATGCAGATAATGATGATAAGGATAAAGATGATGCAGTTACACAATTGTGGTTAATGAATCGTTTGGGTGGCGAAGCAAAAAAGATAACCGATGTAAAAAGTGATATCGAAGATTATGTGTGGAGCCCTGATGGCAAAAAAATATTATTGGTGATGGATGATATTGATTATTCTGATACATCTGTTTCCGGAAATCGTTTGCCTTATGTAATCACGCGGTATCATTTTAAACAGGATATTGAAGGTTATTTGGATAACCGCAAAACACATTTGTATTTGCTGGATGTTGCCAACGATAATGTTGATACGCTAACATCAGGTAATTATAATGAAGAACAACCCGTATGGAACTCTGATGGAAAGAAGATAGCTTTTGTCAGCAATCATTCAGATGATCCTGATAAAAACGAGAACGATGATATTTTTATAATGGATGCAGTGAAGGGAGCAGTGCCTTATCAACTCACCACATGGAAAGGTGAAGATCAATACCCGCAATGGAGTCCTGATGGAAAATATATTGCGTATTTGCAAAGCAGCAGCGATGAAAACTTTACCATGTATGGAGAGAATGTACTTGCAGTAATTCCTGCAAGCGGCGGTAAACCCAATTTAATTTCTGCATCGTTTGATAAACAAGTGTCATCACCGCGATGGAGTAAAGATGGTAAGAATATTATTACATTGATGGAAGACGACAGGCAGCAACCGGTTGCATCTTTCAATGTAGAAACAGGAAAATATACAGAGCTTGCCGAAGGTGAAAAAGTTTTCTGGAATGCAGAGTTGAATCAATCAAGCGGTGATTGGTTGGTAAATATGACCGATCCGCAAACGCCCAATGAATTATATGCGTTGGAGAAAAACGGGTTAAGAAAATTAACGCATGCAACCGATTCTTTTCTTGCACCTATTCAAACGATAAAGGTGGAAGGCTTTCAAAGCAGGAGCAGTGACAGCACACTTGTTTCAGGTATCTTATATCGCCCTGCAAATGCACCTGTCAATGCAAAGCTTCCGTTGATCATGTACATACACGGCGGCCCTGTTTCACAGGATGATTATGAGTTTGATATGCAACGCAACATTCTTGCTGCCGGTGGTTATGCGGTTGCAGCAGTCAATTATCGTGGCAGCAGTGGTCGCGGCAAAGATTACATACGCGCCATTTATGGCGATTGGGGCAATAAAGAAGTGAAAGATATTTTAGGTGTGGTAGATTATTTAGTAGCAAAAGGCATTGCAGATTCAAGCCGCATGGCAGTCGCTGGATGGAGTTATGGAGGCATTCTTACCGATTATGCCATTGCAACCACCACGCGCTTTAAAGCTGCGTCAAGCGGTGCAGGCAGCGCTTTACAATTAAGTATGTATGGGGTGGATGAATATGTAACGCAATATGAAACAGAGTTAGGGCCGCCATGGAAAAACCCTGACCTCTGGATTAAATTATCGTATCCTTTCTTTCATGTCGACAGAATAAAAACACCAACCTTATTCATGGCAAGCCAGAAGGATTTTAATGTACCATCTGTTGGCGCTGAACAAATGTACCAGGCATTAAGAAGCATTGGTGTTCCAACAGAGTTGGTAATTTACCCAGGGCAATACCATGAGATAACGATACCCAGTTATATGAAAGACAGGTTTACAAGATACCTCGATTGGTTTGGAAAATATTTGAAGTAGTTTGTTAATTATTGAACATTGAAAGCTGTTAAAAAAAATTACGCTGTATTACAAAGATGCCATGCCAAAGCTGTAAGATGGATGCTTTTTTGCAATGGCTCATTAAAATCAACTACCTGTATAGTATAAAAAAAATTCTTTCCTTCATAAGTTCTTGTACCATCACTTTCAGTCCCTGTAAATTTTGCAATTTTTTCTACTTCATTTTTTAAAGCTTCATAATTAGCCTTATCCAATAATATTAGTGATAGCGCCTTGTGCGCAGGTATCCACTTTGCTTGCTGCGTAGCGTGCATAGCCATCTTTATAATCAACCCAGCAGGCGCCATAGCTATATGTTAAGCCCATATCGTTTATAACTATTGGGCCTAAGTCTTTAAAGCCGGCTTTTGTAAACACACTGCTCTTTGTATTATCGCCAGTTGTGTACCATGTTTCATAAGTACTTAAATTAATTGGCTTGCATTGTGCATGGCTGTTGTTATTTATCATTATGCATATAATGGTTAAATAAATTAGTTCCATGCAGGTAAGATAACAAATAGTTTAATTTTCGTAACCTGCATCAACAAAAAATTAAAACAATTAAAATTTTTATTCTTTCGCTTCTTTAAAAATAAAATTTTTATATTGTTTATACTCGCCAATGATGGTCCTGTAAATTGATGCATTGTCAATACCCGTAGCAATGGAGGCTTGTCTTATACTTTTAAATTCTGCTATATACTCACCATGTATATTAAATTGTTTTACTTTACGTGATTTTCCAACAAATCCGTTATTATCTAATTTGCCTTCTGCGAAATTTTTCTTGCCGATTTCTGTTTGTGTTGTAACATATAAATTTTCCGGAACAATATTAAGCGGGTTGCCATCTTTATAAGCAATCTTGAAAAAATAATGATTGCTTATGTCAAACTTTTCTACAAAAAGATAATACAAGTATCGTGCGATTACAAAGCTGTATTTTTTTGCTTCATCATTTACAGAACTTGTTACTGAATAAATGGTGAACTGTCTGTTATTTTCAACACATTTTATACGGTGTACAAGAGGTTTTTTTAAACGTTCAGGTAAATGACAAATAAAACCATCTTTGCGTATTACATCTTTTTCAATACGTTTTACTCTTCCAAAATTAGAAAGAAGGTAATCATCGTTTCGCAATGGTATGGTTTTCCAGGTTTCTTCGGGAAGATTTGCATATTGTATGTTTTGAAAAGAATATTTATTCATGTGCAGGTTATATTCTATTTCGGCTTCACTAAGCATAAGATGAAAATAAGACTTAAATTTTTTAATCAAAAAACAACAGATAACTTTTTATAAATCAGTTTTGCAGCGATCATGATTTTAAAGAATATCTTTAAGTAACGTGAGTTCGGGATAAGATGGTTAGAAGGCGTCATTTCGACGTTAGGAGAAATCTCCCGAAATAAAATCTGTAAAAAATTTATGAGACCTCTCCTCGCGTCGAGGTGACGATTCAACTTCATAACAAAACCTGGTAACATAACTTTCAATATGATATAAATTCCCTATCCCGAACTCACGTTAAGTAACAACAAACTGTACTATGAAATATCTATACGACTCATTTATTTCATACTTTATGCTTTTTGTTCATCAAATTTCAATTCATCAAACCGACTGTTATCAACAAGTAAATTCTGATCGTAATCGGGCAACAATGTTTCATCATTCCTGCTAAACCGCAAAGCCCTGTACGTCATAATACGTTCGTGATCTGTTATATGACCCACAATTTGTTTTATGCTCCATTTATTTTCTGCATATCTGTAACATGATTTTCTTCGCCCATGGAATACAGTAAATCAAATGTTGCTGTTGAAGTAAAAAGTTGTTTCTAATCTTTTCCCTCAGTTAATTGAACATAATATGGAAATCCATCCTGAGCTGTATATTTCATTGATCTTTTTTTATGAACGGAAATTACAAATTATATGTTTGCTAAATAATAGATCAACGTTGAATGGCTACGGACTGGATCAAAAGCCCGGTCAAGGTTTCTACTAATAGCAATCTCTGCCGCAGCAGGGTCTGCAAAGCGATCCTGCGTTAATCAACCACAACACGATGAAGCCCTTCAATCTATCAAACTGTCCTTTGAATGGCCCAATAGTTATTATAACTTTTTAACTTTGACCTTCATTACTCACAACAAGCAGACAATGAATTTTAATGTAGAAAAATCATTAGAAATTCTTGAGCGTACGCCGAACGTCCTCATAACAATGCTGCAAGATATTTCTGCTGACTGGACTTCTGTCAACGAAGGTGGCGAAACATGGAGTGTATATGATATTATAGGTCATCTTATTCACGGAGAAAAAACTGACTGGATGCCGAGAACAGATATTATTCTTTCTGAAAATAGTGACAAAATATTTAGGCCCTTTGACCGATTCGCTCAATTTGAAGACAGTAAAGGAAAATCATTGAGCCAGCTTTTAAGTGAATTTAGAATATTGCGCGAGAGCAATGTTGAACAACTGCGTTCAAAAAAACTTAGCGATAAAGACCTGGAAGAAAAAGGTATTCATCCTGCTTTCGGAGAAGTTACCTTATCGCAACTTCTTTCTACCTGGGTTGTACACGATCTTAATCATATTGCTCAAATCTCCCGTGTAATGGCAAAACAATATAAAACAGAGGTCGGGCCCTGGACAGAGTATTTAAGGATATTGCAAACATAAATACATAATACTTCATCTGTTTAATAAGTCTCACATTCAACAAAGCAGCATACATTATGTACACCACTTCATTTCTCCTTCGGTTAGCGAAAGCGGTTGCTGTTGCAGCTATCGGCTTAATGGCAACTATAATTGTGATTGGAAATACAACTGATTATGCCACCAATTTTTTGTTTGTTGAACATGTAATGAAAATGGATTCTGTTTTTCCTGGCAGCCATATTCATTACAGGAGTATTAATGATCCTGTTCTTTTTCATGCAGGATATATTTTTATTATAGTGATGGAAATGTTTATGGCAATTTGTTGTTTGAAAGGCAGCTGGTTGTTGTTTAAAAATGTAAGAAGTAATGCGTTACAATTTCATGCCGTTAAGAACTGGTCGGTGGCAGGAATAATGATTGGCATTATTATCTGGTTCCTCGGTTTTGAAGTGGTGGGCGGAGAATGGTTTGCTATGTGGCAAAGTACACAGTGGAACGGATTAGCGTCTGCTGAAAGAATTGTAAGCTTCCTTGTTTTGGTGCTCATTTTATTACACCTGAAAGATGAATAGATACAGAACTTATAAAACATCGATCAGGAAATATTTGAAATAATTCTGAATAAGTTTGTTCTTAAATTTTTTATATGAGTTTAATGTTAGGGCGCGATGTTTTTGGCAAC
The DNA here is from genome assembly GCA_013289015.1 of Bacteroidota bacterium. Classification (GTDB taxonomy): domain Bacteria; phylum Bacteroidota; class Bacteroidia; order Chitinophagales; family Chitinophagaceae; genus Parafilimonas. The sequence goes on from JABDAV010000045.1 coordinate 9,993, forward strand.
GAAGCCAATAAAGGAAATGTTTTATCAAAAGAAGAAGCACATAATTTATTGAATGATTGGGTGAAAAATTCACGACTGCAATTGCATATGAAACAGGTTGCAGCGTTGATGCATGCATGGGCAAAAGAAAAAGAAAATTTGAATGATGCTGATGTTTGGCGTTGGGAACTTGCCGGTTTATTGCATGATGCAGACTGGGATCAGTGGCCCGAAGCACATTGCAAAAAAATAATTGAAGAATTAGAGCGAAGGAATATTGATCCTGAAATTATACATGCTATTGCAAGTCATGGCCATTTGCATTTTGGTGTAGTGCCACAAACAAAAATGGATAAGATGTTATATGCGTTTGATGAGTTAAGCGGGTTAATTCACGCCTATTCATTAATGCGGCCAAATGGTTATGAAGGCATGGATATAAAAGGTGTAAAGAAACGTTTGAAAGAAAAATCTTTTGCAGCCAATGTTTCAAGAGAAGATATCAATGATGCATGCGAAAGAGCCGGTATTGCATTAGATGATTTAATTGCCTTTATCATTCCGGTGCAATCAAAAATTGAATAAAAATTACTTCACAACAGTGGTATCAATAAGATTAATGGCGCGTGCAACATCATCATACTCGGTCATGCGGATGAATTTTAATAAAATTGCAGTCCACGTTCCTGGGGATTTTATTTTATTACCAACAATGTTCACTGAATTATCCATCTGTTGTATGTAAACTTTGCTTTCATCACTTGTCATGTTGGCAAGCAAAACAGCATTTGCCCATGAAACATCCCTTGCTTTATCTATGCTGAAATTCAACACAGCCATTTGTTTGCCATTGGCAATTTTTGTGAGGAAACGCATCGGGAACCAAACTTCGCAAAGACATTCCTGCACATCACCTATCAGCGAAGCAATTAAGCTGTTGATGTGATTAAAATCATTTTGCAATGCATTGATTGAATTTCCCGGTGCAACTGTTGCAGCAGCAATGGCAAGATCGAGATTGATATGCGCATTAATACCAAGTAATAAATGCTGCAGTACGATCAGCGATTGATCATTGCAATCATCAAAAACGGTTTTCCAGGATGCTGAGCAAGGCGATTTTGCGTAATAACAATTGTATGCATCTATGTAACGTTGTGCAAATAATGTATCCAGTTTATCCATTCTTGCATTATCTTCAAACTGGTTTGTATTTATACCATTGATCACAGCAGCCGTCATTCGTTTATACAAAGCAGCGAAATAGCCTGCCCTGTTTTGTGTTGCCTTACTGTGTTCAACCATTTGCGAAAGCTGGCTGTCAACACCCTGTATGTTTTGGATTTGCATGACTGAATATAAAATCATTTCTTAAATTTTTGCTGAAATATTGATTGAAGTCAAGTTTATTAACTTTGCCGCTTTATGAAGCAATTCGCGGTACCGAATATTTACAGGAGTGAGCTCATCAGTGCTATTAAGAATAAAAGAAAACGTGAGGATAAATTAAAGAAAGATTTCTCGCCCACCTTACTTGATTTCGGTAAACTTAAAATTTATCTCGCAAGACATTTTGGTTTTTGTTATGGTGTTGAAAATGCAATTGAAATTGCTTTCAGAACTATTGAAGAAAATCCCGGCAAAAGAATTTTTTTGCTGAGTGAAATGATCCATAACCCGCAGGTGAATGCAGACCTTAAAGAAAAGGGCATTGAATTTTTACAGGATACTTATGGTAAACAACTTATTTCATTCGATGAACTGAATGAAGATGATGTTGTATTGATTCCTGCATTCGGAACTACGATTGAAATAGAAAAATTATTACAGAATAAAGGCATTCAAACAGAAAAATATAATACTACTTGCCCCTTTGTTGAAAAAGTTTGGAACCGCAGCGCGCAAATTGCAGAAAAAGGTTACAGCGTTGTGGTGCATGGCAAACCAAAGCATGAAGAAACACGAGCAACGTTTTCACATGCTTCATCCAAAACGCCAACGGTTATAGTGAATGATATGAAGGAAACAATAGCGCTTGCAAAATATATCACCGGTGAAAAACCTGCAGAAGATTTTTATACTGAATTCAAAGGGCGTTATTCAAATGGTTTTGATATAGCAAAACATCTGCAGCATTTTGGTGTGGTCAATCAAACCACACAACTCGCAACCGATACACAAGCCATTGCCGAATATTTAAAACATATTGTGAAAGAACATTACAATTTAACTGATGCAAACGTGCAGGAACGTTTTGCTGATACACGCGATACTTTGTGTTATGCGACGAACGATAATCAAACGGCTGTAACAGCGTTATTAAATACAAATGCTGACATGGCAATTGTTGTTGGTGGTTATAATAGTAGCAACACTTCTCACCTGGTCGAATTATGCGAAGAAAAACTGCCGGCTTATTTTATAAATGATGCAGATAAAATTTTATCATCAACACAAATACTGCATTGTAACTGGCGTACAAAAGAAGAGTGCATTACGCATGATTATCTTCCTGCAAAAGCGCCGATAAAAATCTTAATCACAAGCGGCGCAAGTTGCCCTGATGCTGTTGTAGAAAATGTAATTGAAAGATTAGCAGGCTTCTTCGATACGCAGGAACAGATAGATAATTTTATCGACCAATTTTCAAGATGATTTTTACTATATAATAATTTTATCATTGATATATAAATTTGCCGCATGAACAATTCAATAGAAGCTATAGTTGATAACGGGAAAGATGTTGAACTAAGATACATTGGCGAAAAAGTTTTGAATAGCCAGCGTTTAAATTTTGATGAAGGTGTGCTGCTGTTTGAAAAAGCTTCATTGCCTTATGTTGGCGCGCTCGCAAATTATGTGCGCGAAAAATTGCATGGTGATAAAACCTATTTCAACCGCAATTTTCATATTGAGCCAACCAATGTTTGTGTTTTTTCCTGTAATTTTTGTTCTTACTCACGTTTATATGCGCATCGGGACGAAGGCTGGGAATTGAGTAAAGAGCAGATGATGCATATCATTCAAAAATATGATGGCAAACCTGTAACAGAAGTGCATATTGTTGGCGGCGTTCATCCGAAAATGAATTTGTATTTTTTTGAAGAATTATTGAAATCAATAAAAGCACATCGTCCCAATCTACATATAAAAGGTTTTACCGCGGTTGAATTAGATTACATGTTTCGCAAGGCAAAGCTGAGTATTGAAGATGGGATGAAGTTATTGCATGAAGCGGGTTTGGATTCATTGCCGGGCGGAGGTGCAGAAATTTTTCATCCAGAAATCCGTGAACAGATCTGTGCAGATAAAGTGGATGCTGAGGGATGGTTGCATATTCATAAAACAGCGCATCAGTTGGGTATGCATTCAAATGCAACAATGTTATTCGGTCATATCGAAAAGTATTGGCACCGTGTTGATCATATGGAAAGATTAAGGCAGTTGCAGGATGAAACACATGGCTTCAATACATTTATTCCATTAAAATTCCGCAACAAGGATAATGATATGAGTAATGTTCCTGAAAGCTCATTGATTGAAGACATGAAAACTTATTCAATAGCACGTTTGTATCTTGATAACTTTCCTCATCTTAAAGCTTACTGGCCAATGTTGGGCAGGCAAAATGCACAACTGAGTTTATCATTCGGTGTGAATGATCTTGATGGAACCATTGATGATACAACAAAAATTTATTCAATGGCAGGCAGTGAAGAACAAACGCCTGCTTTATCAACAGCAGAACTGGTTGCATTAATTAAACAGGTAAAGAGAGCACCTGTTGAACGTGATACTTTGTATCATGAAATAAAAAATTATGCAAATGAAGATGTACAGGAACTTGAAATGAATCCTTACTATAACTAAATCCCAAACCTGACAGGTTTATTAAACCTGTTAGGTTTATATTAGCCACATGAAAATTGCGATCATTAACGGACCAAACTTGAACTTGCTTGGTAAACGTGAGCCTGAAGTTTACGGCAGTAAATCTTTCGATGATTATTTAACTGAATTAAAGCAGACATTTCCCGGAGTTGATTTTCATTATTATCAAAGCAATATTGAAGGTGAACTGATAAATGAATTGCAAAGATTAGGTTTTGAATATGATGGTATAGTTTTAAATCCCGGTGGTTATACGCATACTTCTGTAGCATTGGGTGACGCGATCGCTGCAATAAAAACACCGGTAATTGAAGTGCACATCAGTAATGTACATGCGCGGGAAGATTTCAGGAAGCTTTCGCATATTTCAGGTAAATCAGTTGGAAGTATTATTGGTTTGGGTTTGAGAGGTTACGGGCTTGCTGTTAAATGGTTTGTTGATAAATTATAATTCAATTCAAAAAAATTCTATCCTGTAAAGCCACTCTTTAACCTGCTTTTTTTTCAAAAACAAAATTGAAATCTCACTTTAGTAAACGCAGGTTATTTTTGCCTTATCGCAAATCTTAATATATCAATTGAAGAATAGAGAAAGTTGGTTATGAAAAAGTGTATTTGTTTTTTCTTCCTGGTTGTTTGCTTTCGATTACAGGCCCAAAATTATACCGATGTTTTATTGAAAGAACTGAATAATGCTATAGATGCTTCTGCAAAATATGATGCTGAAAAAATAAAAAAAATAAAATCACTGGAAGGAAAACTTACAAAAGGTGATCAACAGGATCTGTTTGAACATTATCTTGATCTCTACAATGAATACCAGGTTTTCAATTATGATTCTGCATATGCATATTGTCAAAAGATGCAGTCCGTTGCTACTGTAAGCGGCGATAATCATAAAATTGCTTACTTTAAAATTAAGCTCAGTTTTATCATGCTTTCATCAGGCATGTTTAAAGAAGTTTTCGATGTTTTATCATCGATCAATCTTAATTATTTGAACGATCAGGAAAAGGCAGAATATTATACATTGGCAGCAAGGTATTATTATGATTTGGCAGATTATGATAAAGACCATGTTTATGCAACAGAATATAACAAAACGGGAAGTTTGTATGTTGATTCTGCTTTGCGTTTGTACGCGCAGACCTCGTTTCAATATGTGTATTACAGTGGTTTGAAAAATATCCGTGCAGGTGATCGTGATAAAGCCTTTTCATATTTTGATACATTAATGCATGATAGATCGCTTACACCGCACCAGTTTGCCGTAACAGCATCAACCTTGAGCGACATCTATATCCAGAACAATCAGACAGATAGTGCGATCGATCTTTTAATAAGAGCTGCAATTGCAGATATTCAATCGTCAACGAAAGAAACTTCTGCTGCTTTTAATCTTGCTACATTATTGTTTAAAAAAGGTGATCTTAAAAATGCTTCTACCTATATTGAAAAAGCTGTAAACGATGCTACTTTTTATGGGGCACGCCAGCGAAAAGTTCAGCTCAGCACTATCCTTCCTTTAATAGAAGCTGAAAAATTAAACATAGTAGAGAAGGAAAAACAAACAGTAACCAATTACGCAGTTATTGCCACGGTTTTATTGCTCGTGCTTGCTGGTCTTATTGTTATTATCGTAAGGCAAAACAACAAACTCAAAGCGGCAGAAAGAATAATTACTGATGCCAACAAAAAATTGCTGGAGGCAAATAAGATCAAGGAAGAATATATCGGCTATTTTTTTAGTGGTAATACGGAGTTTTATAACCGCATCGACAAATTCAAAAAGTCGGTCGAACAAAAAATTGCAGACCGTAAAATTGATGAGATAAAATTCCTGGTAAATAATTTCAACCTGAAAAAAGAGCGGGATGAACTTTTGAAAAATTTCGATCAGATATTTTTAAATCTCTTTCCAAAATTTATTTCCGAGTTTAATTTATTGTTGAAAGAAGAAGAGCAGGTTAAATTAAAGGAAGGTGAGATACTCAACACAGACCTCAGGATTTTTGCACTGATAAGAATGGGCATTCATGATACAGAAAAGATAGCCACCATTTTGGGTTATTCAGTCAACACTATCAACACTTATAAAACAAGAATAAAAAACAAATCTATCGTTCCAAATGAAGATTTTGAGAACAGGATCATGCATATAAATTCAATTTAGACCAAAATCATATTATATATCCAATAAATTTAATGTCTGGCAGTTTGTTTATTATCAATTGTTTGTAAGCCTGATCCAGAATTTTTCTACAATATTTCTTATACTTTCATGATATAAGTTGGAATCGCTCCCCTCATTGGCTTTTTTTGTTATCAGAATAACGATCGGCTTTTTTATACACTGATTTTACTACTGATAAGCTTGCTTTATATGAGAAAATTTTTAAGTTTTTTCCAGATCTCTGCAAACTTCTTTTACTGCTTGCGCGCTGCTTTTATTGTTTTGATCTTGTTTTTAGCGAACTATTCTTTTGCCCAGCAAAAGGCGGTTTCCGGACTCGTAACAAACCTGAATGGTGAGAAATTGGAAGGGGCTACTGTTACGGTAAAGGGTACAAAATCCGTTGTAAAGACAGATGCCTCCGGATATTTTTCTATTGAAATTCCGGTGGGTGGCAGTACGCTGGTTGCGAGTTTTATTGGCTATCAGAACAAGGAAATTTCTATTGATGGCAAGCTTGTTCTCAATTTTGTTTTAATCCCTTCACTTGCCAATCTCGATTCGGTTGTAGTTGTTGGTTATGGAACGCAAAAGCGAAAAGATCTTACCGGTGCTATCTCTTCTGTAAAAGGTGATGTGATAAAAGACCTGCCTGTTCAAAATGTTGCAGATGCCATTCAGGGCCGTGTAGCCGGTGTGGAAGTAATTAAGGCCTCCGGCGAACCCGGCGCCAGTTCGCAGATCATTATACGCGGTGTTTCTTCTTTGAACCAGAATGATCCGTTATATATTATAGATGGGGTACGGCAATCCGGCGATAATATCAATCCTAATGATATTGCTTCGATTGATGTTTTAAAAGATGCAAGCGCCGCCGCAATTTATGGCGCTGCAGCGGCTGGCGGAGTGATCATCATCACTACAAAAAAAGGCTTGGGACTGAAGCCAACCATTAATTTTAGCGCACGCTATGGAGTTTCTACACCAATGTTGCTTAAGATGCTGGATAAGAACAATTTTATTCAATACAAACTGCTTGTCCACGATCAGTATTACAGCAATCTTTCACAGGATGCGATAGATACCTTACCTGACGTTGATTGGGAAAAAGAGTTGTACAGAAACGGATACGAGCAGAATTATAATCTTTCCGTATCGGGCTCTACACCTTCGGTAAATTATTTTTTCTCTGGTGTTTATAATGATCAGAAAGGTGTTTTTCTTGATAACCAATCTTCACTTGCAGGTGCGAGGATTAACACCGATTTTAAAGTAACAAACTGGCTAAAAATAGGGGAGCAGTTATATGCATGGAAGAGAAATACTACACCCGTAAAAACTTCTATCGTAAGCACTCCTTTCCGCACTGTGCCAACAGGCGCTCCATACACTGATAACCCGGATGCGCCATGGGGAGGCTTTCCCAACTACCAGGCGCCTAATCTTATTGCGCAAATAAAAACGGTTGACTTTGATTTTCCCGAAAGGAATTTCCAGGGCAATATATATGCTGAAGCGAGGGTAATTCCTGAATACCTGACCTTTAAAGCAACTTTCGGCTATGTTTACCAGAACTATGAAAACAATATTTTCAGGGATGTTTATAATACCGCTGTAACGCCCAACACCATTAATAGTTTGTACAGGGTAATTGGCGAATACGAACAATACCTGAATTCTTATGTGTTATCCTTCGATCATAGTTATGGTAAGAATAATATTGACGCAATCGTTGGTTACGAACAGTATTCAAACAAGTCAAATAATCTTCAAACAAACGCAACTGCAGTAAGCGGTAATTCATTCGGCTATATACTTACTTCCGGCTCTGCGCTCGATCTTTCAGGCAAGTATGATCCTAACGGCCTGGTTAAATCAGGCTTCGCAAGAGTAAACTATGATTACAATAAAAAATATTTTCTTTCAGCAAGCGTGAGAAAAGATGGAAACTTTACTGTGTTTGGTCCCGAACATCAGTATGGAATCTTTCCGGCTTTCTCTGCCGGCTGGCGTATTGACCAGGAGCCTTTCCTTAAAAAATATCTGCCTATATTCAGCTTGCTGAAACTGCGCGGCAGCTATGGAGAATTAGGCAACAGCAATATTGCGCCTTATCAATTTCTTACAACATTTAAGCTGATAAACTATCAGAACTTTTCTAACGGAGGTCCAACCGAAGCAGCGTACACGCAGGAATTGCTCGAGAACAAAAACATACAGTGGGAGAGTGTTCGTGAAGCAAATATTGGTATAGACGGAGAACTGCTTGATAGCAAAATCAATTTTTCAATTGACTGGTATAATAAAATCACGCACGATCTTTTGTATGGCATTCCTTTACCTGCAAGTGTTGGATTACCTGGATCTCCGGCAACTTTTACAACCAATATTGGTTCGGTAAGAAATCGTGGTTTCGACATTGCACTTGGCTACAGAGATCATGTTGGTGATCTGAATTATTCAATTGGCGTTACCGGTTCTTTCAATCAGAATAAAGTACTCGACCTTGATAATATAAATGGCGACGCTATCAAGAATGGCAATAACGATTATCCTGACGCAGGCAATGGTAAATGGAGTGGTCAACCGCTTACGTACACGGCAGCGGGTTTGCCATTCGGACAATTTTATGGTTATAAGGTTAATGGGATTTATCAGACCGATGAAGAGGCTGCCAAAGGTCCTCAACAGCCCGGGCGTACTGCTCTTGCAGGAGACCTGCGTTTTGTAGATGTAAATGGCGATGGTCAGATAACAGATCAGGATAAAACTGTAATTGGTAATCCTTATCCAAAATTTACAGGTGGCATTTCACTCAATGCAAACTGGAAAGGGTTTGACATTGCTATGCTGTTCAACACAGTGCTTGGTGTTGATATTTATAACGGCGTTGCGCCTTATGCAGAATCTATTTATGACGGTGGCAACGTAACAGCGAAACTTTTCAATGCTTCATTTCTTGGCAGCAATGGTTTAACAAACCAGCCAAGAATAGGTGTGCTCGACGCAAATGGAGGTTTTACGGTTGATCCTAACCATAACTACTCTTTTGCCAACAGTTATTTCGTTGAAGACGGCAGCTATCTCAAGCTGAAAAATCTTCAGTTCGGTTACAACTTTGCCAGCCGGTTTCTTGCCAAAGAAAGGATTACAAATGCCCGCTTGTATGTAATGGCAAATAATGTTTTCACATTTACGAAATATTCAGGTGTTGATCCCGAAATAGGCAGCCAGGATTTATCAGTAAATGCGGGAACCACTACGCGCGGAATTGATGTGCTGAACAGATACCCGAACGTAAGAATTTACTCTGTTGGAATTGATGTGAGCTTTTAATAGTATGATCAAAAACATAACGATGCTTAAAAAAATAACAGCAATTTTTATTATAGGTTTAACCTGTATTACCAGTTGCACCAAAGATCCTGTTGATGTACATCCGGTTGATGTAAATAACACAGGCAATTATCCGGCAACACTAACTGATCTCTCAAGTTTTCTTACATCTTGTTATACCAATCTCAGGAAAGATTTTTTTCTCTATGGGTTTGATTTACTCACCAAAGAATTTGCCTGCAGCGAACATGCGGCTTGTCTTGCTTATAATGCTGAACAGGATTGGAATGAGCTGGCAACAAATAATCTCAGCGTTTACAATTTATATGCAGGTCGTCTGTGGACGGGTTTATATACAGGCGTAAAAAATGCAAATGTATTTTTTGAAAGAGCGAATTTTTATGAACAGACTTACGCCAAGTCAGCCGCCGATTCACAGGCAGTAGATCAAATGCGTGGGCAAGCTTATTTCTTTCGTGCTTTTTACTACTTCGATCTTGAATGTTTTTATGGTGAAAGCTATATTAAGAAATCTGGAGATGGTGCTGACAAATTGGGCGTTCCTATTTACACAGAACTCGCAAAAAGTTTAGATGATACACATCATCCGAGGGCAACCACAAGAGAAGTGTGGGATCTTATCATCAGTGATCTTAAAACTTCTGCCCAGCTTTTAAAAGGCGTTCAATGGGATGAGAATGATAAAGGCCGTGCCACTGAATGGTCTGCCAAAGCATTGTTGGGCAAGGCTTATGTATTTACCGAGAACTGGGATAGCGCAAAAACAGTATTGAAAGATGTTATTGATAACAGCGGAAAATCATTAATGCCTTTCAGTAAATACAAAGATGCTTTCAACGGCAATCCTGCAAACGAATTTAATGAAGAATCGTTGTTTGAATTGAATGTTGAAAGGGTAACAGATGGATACGGAATTTTCACCGGTACACCCAGCACCAATTTAACAACATCAGCAGGATTGTTATGGGCGCCTTCTATACTTGCTTATGATGGTGAAGAAAAAGGATCAGGCAGTGATGAACTGGGTTACGGTAATATCTTTTTTCATGACAAAAATCTTCAGCGTTTTGGTTTCAATCTCCCTCAATATTCACTCATCATCAATCCAAAATTCACTGGCGATACAACCAAACCCGGCACAGGTACAAGAGCAGTTCCTGTAAGAATTATGGATACAAATTATTACCAACAATCAGTTGCGTTGCGTGCAAACAAAACCACTGATCCGCGTTTATATGTATGCGCTTTACAACCCTGGCTTGATACCTGCGGAAATTTTGATGGTTCACAAAAAGTGCCCGTTTCAAAATGTAATAACATAGGTAATCAAAATGATTTCTATGGATGGAGTTTTAAAAAGTTCACAACGATGGATAAGTCGATGTCTGCTTACAATGGTTGTGATGCTGCTAACATTTATATTCTTCGTTTGGCTGATGTGTATTTGTTATATGCAGAAGCCTGCATGAATTCCGGTGATAATGACATCGCTTTGGAATACATCAACAAAGTGCATCGCCGCGCATATGACGTGCCTGTCAACTCGTCTTCCATCTATGATTATACCAGTTTAACGGCACGCACCAAAGCTGCACCAGATGATGTTGATCTTGCTTTCAATCCTTTGCGATATGAAAGACATGCAGAATTATTTGCAGAAGGCGATTGGTGGTTTGATATCTGCAGGTGGCGCATTGGTGTAAATGAAGCAGCTTATTACAATATTGGTATTTCAGATAACTCTGTTGTTCAATGGAGTGATAACAGGTCTTATTCATTCCCTATTCCGGGTAATGAAATAAGTGCAAATCCTGCAGTAGCAAATCAGCAAAATCCCGGATACTAAAATCTAAAAAGTTAGAGATAAAAAAGATATAATGAAAGGAATAAAGATCATCGGCGCACAGGCTTTATTATATGGATTTTGTTTTGCAGTTGCTTCATGTGGTTGCAGTAAATCTTCCAATAATCCTGAACCACCACCAGTTGACAGCACGGCACCTAAAGCTGTTACCAAAACTGTAACTAAAAAAGTATTTGCGCATATGATGCCCTGGTTTGAAACACCTGCAACTTATAACGGTGCGTGGGGTATTCACTGGACGATGAGCAACCAGAATCCAAATGTTGTTAATACAAATGGTCAAAAACAAATTGCTTCTCATTATTACCCGTTGACCGGTCCGTATGCATCAGGTGATTCCAACATCATTCAATACCAGTTATTGTTAATGAAGTTAAGCGGTATTGATGGTGTATTTATTGATTGGCCCGGCGTGCAGCAGAAGTATGATTATCCTTACCTCGTAAGAAATACCAATAAGATCATTGCCATGCTTTCGCGTGTTGGATTGAATTACGCTATTGTATATGAAGACCAGGATCTGAAAGGTGCATCAGATGTTGTTGCAACCGCACAAACAGACATGACCTATATGCAAACAAATTTTTTCACTTCGGATAATTATGAAAAAATAGCCGGTAAACCGGTACTGCTTGATTTTGGCCCCCAGGTAATAAAAGGGCAGGATCAATGGACATCAGTATTTTCTGTACTGAATCCTCAACCTGCTTTTTTCCCCTTATGGTTTCAGTCAACAGAAGCAGGTTCAAATGCGACCGGAGAATTTTCATGGATACCGCAGGACAATTTTACAACACTCAATTATTATTATACCGGTTATCCTTTTTCAGGAACAAAGTTTGGTTCTGCTTATCCCGGTTTCAATAGCTTTTATGCTCAAGGTGGTTGGGGCGGACCAACATGGACGATCGATTACAACAATCTCGAAAACTTTCAGCAAACACTTACGCTCGCTTTATCTCAATCAAATATCAACTACATACAACTGGCAACATGGAATGATTACGGCGAAGGAACTATGATTGAACCCACCGTCGAATTTCAATACGGGTTTCTTACAACGCTTCAGCAAAAACTTGGTGTTCAGTCTTTAGATCAGTCAGACCTGGAAGCAGTGTACCAGTTCTACCAGTTGCGTGTAAAATATGCAGGAGACGCAGCCAAGCAACAACAGTTGAACCAGGTGTTTACTTACATGGCAGCATTGCAAATGCAAAAAGCAAAAGATCTTTTAGGCACATTATAAAATCATCATCTATAAAATTATTATGAAGAGAACACTTATTTTTTTGATCGGAATCATCGTCGCCCATTCATCGTTTGCACAGGATTTAACGGCATCAATGGACAGGATAAAACTTTCTTTTTCATTGAATGAAAACGGAACTCCCATTTATTCAGTTGCATTTAATGATAAGCCTGTTATCAAACCGTCTTCACTTGGTTTTGTATTCAGTAATAACGATAATTTCAGCAATGGTTTTGAAATAACAGGTTCAGATAAAACATCGCAGGATGATACATGGCAGCCTGTTTGGGGTGAAGTAAAAAATATCCGAGATCATTACAATCAACTCACAGTTCATCTCAAACAAAAAAATACAAACCGTTTGCTGGATATTGAATTCAGGGTTTTTGCAGATGGAGTTGGTTTTCGTTATGTATTTCCTCAGCAACCTGATCTTAAATACTTTATTGTAACAGATGAGTTAACACAGTTTGCACTCGCCGGCGATCATAAAACATTCTGGATCCCGGGTGATTATGATTCAAATGAATATCCTTATACAACATCAAAGATCAGCGGGATAAACAACAAAGCACTCGTTGATAAAAGCACAGACATAGCAGTGCGTGATGCACCTGATTCATTTGCCGTGCAAACACCGTTAATGATGAAAAGCGATGATGGTTTGTACATCAACATACATGAAGCTGCTTTATTAAATTATCCTGCCATGCAATTGCATGTTGATCATGCAAGCCTTACACTTTCAAGCAATCTTGTTCCCGATGCGGTTGGCAACAAAGCTTACCTGCATGCGCCTTGCCACACACCCTGGAGAACAATTATTGTGAGTGATAAAGCGACAGATATTCTTGCATCGAAAATGATACTCAACCTGAATGCGCCTTCGGTCATTGCAAATACATCATGGATAAAGCCGATGAAATTTATTGGCGTATGGTGGGAAATGCAGACAGGCAAAGGAACCTGGAGTTATGCAAATACTGCTGATGATAAAGATACTAACGGCAACTTAATAGCAAGCGGCAAACACAGTGCTAATACAGCAAACGTAAAACGTTATATAGATTTTGCTGCAGCTAATAATATTAAAGGTGTTTTGGTAGAAGGATGGAATGTTGGATGGGAAGATTGGTTTGGTAACTGGAAAGAAAATGTATTTGATTTTGTTACACCTTATCCTGATTTTGATGTGAAAGGCATTGAAGTGTATGCGCACTCAAAAGGAGTGGAGATGATCATGCATAACGAAACATCAGGTTCAGCAACCAACTATGAAAGACAAATGGATACTGCTTATAAATTCATGAAAGAGTTTGGATACAATTCCGTAAAAACCGGATATGTAGGAAAAATTATTCCACGCGGCGAACATCACGATGGCCAGTGGATGGTGAATCATTATGAACGCGTTGCGCAGAAAACTGCAGCTTACCAGATTATGGTGGATATGCATGAACCTATGCGCCCCACAGGTGTGCAAAGAACATATCCAAACTGGCTTGCCAGTGAAGCTGCAAGGGGTAATGAATACAATGCTTTCAGTAATGGAACAGCGCCCGACCATGAAACCATATTGCCTTTTACAAGATTGATGGGCGGCCCGATGGATTATACACCGGGCATTTTTAAACTGAAAGGATACAATCCGAATGTTCCCGACAGGCAAATGCATTCAACGCTTGCCAAACAACTGGCGCTTTATGTAACTATATACAGCCCGTTACAAATGGCTGCTGATCTTCCTGAAAATTATGAAGCACATATGGATGCATTCCAGTTTATAAAAGATGTGCCTGTTGATTGGGATGATACAAAAATACTTGCGGCTGAACCCGGCGATTATGTAGCCATCGCAAGAAAACAAAAAGCAAGTGATAACTGGTTTATTGGTGCTGTTACCGATGAAAACAAAAGAGAGATAGCTACGGATTTTTCTTTCCTTGATCCCGGAAGAAAATATGTGGCAACCATTTATGCCGATGCAGATAATGCAGACTGGCAATCGAACCCGGAAGCATACACCATCAAACAATTTATTGTAACCAATACGTCACACATAAATTTAAAGCTTGCATCCGGCGGAGGCACAGCAATATCTGTAATGCCGGCGCAGCCATCACAATTAAAGCAATTAAAAAATCTATAGTAATAAAATGTTCACATCCACTGAAATAAAAATTTTAATCAATTTAAAACTCAAACAATGAAAACAATCAAAAACGTTTGGCTTGCTATAAATAGTTTTTTTATACTTGCCGTTGCTGTATCGTGTAGTAGTAAAGACAACAACCCTGCACCACCTGTAGTTCCAAAACCAACTATTACATCTTTCACACCAGATTCCGCTCAATCCGGATCAACGGTTACGATAACAGGTACAAATCTTACAGGCGCTACTGCCGTAAGTTTTGGAGGCATACCTGCGGCATCATTCAATGTAACCAATGCAACAACTATTGCTGCTGTGGTGGGTGCCGGCGGAAGTGGTGATGTTGTTGTTACAACTGCGGGAGGTACTGTAACACTCTCAGGCTTTGTTTTGAAAGCACCTGATATTGATGGATATGGAAGTTCAGATGATATAGAACCTGCATACCTTATTGCACACTGGCCTTTTGACGGATCAGCCACTGAAGTAAAAAATAATGCCAATCCTGTATTGATGGGCGGAGCTCAAACGTATGTTTCAGGTAGAATTGGCCAGGCATTACATCTTGAAGCAGGCTGGCTTACTTACGGTCCGGAAGCTACTGCCGCCGGTAAAGACAATACCACTTACAGCAGTAACGATACTTTGCAAAATGGGTTTACGGTTAGTTTGTGGGCACAGGTTCCTGATACAAGTTTGCTCACCAGCTTATTCCAGCTAAGTACGCCAAACATTCCTAACTGGCCAATCTTAGGTATTAACTATCGTAAACATGCAGATAACTCATTTGATTTTGACGGCGGCCTTACAAATGTTGATGGAACAGGTCCTCATGTAAGTTATGCCAGCGCATTTTTAGAGCCAGCATTTTACGATTCACTTGACTGGGCGCATATCGTAATGATATATGATGGCTCCAATAAATCGTTGAAGTATTATGCCAATGGTATTTTAAGAGATTCAATCAATCTTGTTTCAATGCCGGGATCGCCTTTTCCTGATCCTGCGGCTTCATTATTAATGATTACGCCTAATTATGTCAATATAGGCACATTTGAATCTTCAGCTTCTACACCGGGAGATGCCGGCAATACAGTACCTGATTACATGAGTGCAGCGCTTACAGGAAATATTGATGATATACGTTTTTTCAGAACGCCTTTAACCGGTGATGAAGTAAAAGCTTTGTTTGACCTGGGTACTGCCGGAAGATAGATGATAAATTAAAAGTCTGAAAAAGTGTGCTTGTTTATTTATATATAATAACACAATTCATCTGAACAGGACAGACAGATAAATTCTTGTTTTGATATTAAGTGTTGTTAAAAAAGATGCCCGGTAATTTTTTACCGGGCTCTTTTGCTTATAAATATTTTTATACTGTTATGACAAGATCAGTACTTATCGCCTTTATCAGCTCAATGCAACCTGCTCTTATGTCGCTTGATTCTATTATTATCCTGTTTTGTAACAGGTACAGGAACCAGTTGAATAATGGTAAGCCTGTGCATTACTTTCATAATAAGATACGTAATATCAAATTCAAACCATTTTCTTGCAAAATTTGCATTGTTCTTTGCATGGTGGTGATTGTTCTGAAACAGTTCACCCATTAATAAAATACCCCATGGCGAACTGTTTTTTGAGTGATCGCCATTGTCGTAATTGCTGTAGCCATATTTATGGCCGCACCAGTTAACGATAGCGCCTTGTATAGGCCCCATTAAAAAATGAATAGGTAATAATAAAAACCACCAGGCATTTGGTGCAAAAATTATGTACACTGCTGTGTAAGCCGCACCAAATAGTATTCTTGTTACCATGCTGTTTCCTATTTTATCAAGCTTCGTCCACGATGGAAGGTATTCCTGTAAAAATTCAGCATCAGGCTTATTTTTACCTGTAACGAACGAACGGAAAATGGCAGCAGTATGGATCATCATCTGCCATACATCTTTAAAAAAATGAGGAGAATGCGGATCTTTTTCTGTATCACTGTATGTGTGGTGCATGCGATGCATTACGCCATAAGCACGCGGAACTAAATACGATGAACCCTGTACAAACCAGGTTGAAAAATAGAATATCTTTTCCCACTTTTTAGACGTATTGTACATTTTATGGGATGCATAACGGTGAAGGAAAAAAGAATGAAAGAACAACGATAAAAACCAATGCGTAATAAAAAAGATGATAATAATTGTCATAATTCAAAAACAAATGAGCTATACATTCCTGCAATTAAATTTTGTAACAGGAGGTATGCGGTAAAAATTATAAAGACCAGTATGAATTGCAGGGAGCGCTGTAAAACGCTCTTTATAAAGTTATTTCCAGAAGTTATCAGCGGGCTTTTTATAAGCGGGCCTGTTTTCTTTAGGTCTTGCTACATTAACATTCATGGATCTGCCCTGGATATCATACCCGTTTAATTTTTGTATGGCAGCTTCGGCCTCTGCATCGTTCGGCATTTCAACAAATCCAAAGCCCCTGCTTTTATTTGTTTCCCTGTCAAAAACCACTTTTGCTGAAGTTACTTCTCCGAAGGCCGCAAAAAAGCCTTTTAAATCTTCATTTCCTACATGGAAACCCAGATTTGAAACATAAATGTTCATTTTTCTAATTGATTTCTTTATTAATTTATTTGAGG
>JABDAV010000046.1 GCA_013289015.1 Bacteroidota bacterium
CAGATCGTGTTCATTGCGCTTTGCATCCAGTTTACGGTTTTCTTCTGTAAGCTTTGCACGCAACGTTTCAAGTTCACCTTGTGTTTGTAATATTTGCTGACGTGTTAATTCGTGTTGTTCTTTTAACTGCAGAAGTGATAATTGTTTTTCTTCAAGCGCTTTTGCTTTTATTGAAACTTCATCTTCCAGTTGTTTTACCTGTATGCCACGATTTTGTTGCTCCTGTTCTATTTGATAAATACTGCGCTGAAGATTATGCACAGATGTTTCTGCAACCGCAACCTTCTTTTCCGCATCAAACTGTTTGCGTTGTGTTTGCAAATGTGTGCTGCGTACTTTATCTGTTGAGGAACGCTTTTCATCAAGCAAACTTCTTTTTGCGTCTGTTTCAATTCTGCTTGTTTCAAGTTTTTCTTTAAGCTGTTGTAAAGCTTCTTCTTCGTTCTGATGTTGAAGTTGTGTATATTGAATTGAGTCTTCAATATTTTTTAATTGACCGTTTGCACGCGCTAAAAATTCTTTCAGCGATGTATCTTTTTCTTTTAAATAATGCAAACGCTGCGATGCAAGGTTCTTCTCATTCTCTTTTCCACGTAGTTGCTGAACCAGCTCATTAAAATTATGTTGCCGTTCCTGCAAGGCTTTTTCTTCAGCAATAAAATCCGTTCTCTCTTTTTCCAATGCTGCATCGCCGGTTGCAATCTCCGCTTCCAACGCATGCTTCTTATCGGTTTCTTCTTCCTGCTGTTTATTTAAATTTTTATAAGTAAGATTAAAACCTTCCAGCGCGGCTTTTGCCAACTCGATTGAAACGAGTTTATATTCTTTTTTTATCTCGTGATATTTCTCTGCTTTCTTCGCCTGGCTTTCTACAAGCTTTAGCTGATTTTGTATTTCGAACAAAAGGTCTTCGATACGGTCCAGGTCAGATTCTGTTGCATCAAGCTTTAGCTTCGCTTCTTTCTTTCTTGTTTTATAGATAGTAATCCCGGCTGCCTGTTCCAACATTCTGCGGCGGCTGTTGTCTTTATCTTTAATAATATCATCTACCATCCCCAATTCAATGATGGCATAACTATCGTTGCTAACACCGGTATCCAGAAATAAATTATGAATGTCTTTTAAGCGACAACTAACATCATTCAAACGATATTCACTCTCCCCATTTTTAAAAAAGCGGCGTGTTACTGTTACTTCGTTGAATTCTGTCGGCAACAGGTTTTTTGTATTCTCAAAAGTTAAGCTCACTTCTGCCAGCCCGCTTGCAGAGCGGGTTTTAGAGCCATTGAAAACGAGTGCTTCCAAATTCTCACTGCGCAGTTGTGAAATTTTTTGTTCACCGATAACCCAGCGGATAGAATCAATGATATTGCTTTTACCGCAACCATTCGGGCCAATGATGCCGGTAATGCCTTCATCAAAATTCAAAATGGTTTTATCAGCGAAGCTTTTAAAACCTTTTATTTCAAGTTGCTTAAGTTTCATAACAATCTTCTTTTAATCGCTGGAATAATCTATAAACGTTTCTAAAGGTATAAACTGTATATGCCTTTATCTATGCGAACATATGTATAATTATACAGGGAGAAATTAACACTGTCTGCACTGTGGAGAAGTGGTGGAAATGAAAAAGATATTAATATACTGGTGGAGTTACTATCTGAAACGCTTACTCATTTAACCGGATGTAATTTTTATTCTAATTATACACGCCTGAAAAATATTGCCCAAAGGTTGACTTTGTACTAACCTTTTTCCTGCTGATGTAAGCATAATAAACCAATTGTATGGCAAGTGCAAAGATCATGGCCTGGTTATACCAGATAGATGTATCCCAAACATCACTCACAAAAAATGCACCCGTCATTAATATAAAATAACTTATAGGCGGACCGGCAATTAATAAGTTACCGTTCGCTAATGCATATTTATAAAGCTTATATCCCCAGAAGAATGTGAAGAATACAAGGCTCAGGTAGAAAAAGAGCCCGAAAATGCCATATTCAACAGCCATTTCCATATAGGTATTATGCATCACTTTATCTTCAGTTCCGGCGGGAGCATACATTGCTACTGCTGCCGATGATGCCGATTCATCTCCGCCCATGCCAAAAATAGGATGCGATTCAAGTGATTTAAAACCTGCTTCCCAATAATACACGCGGTCACCACCACCTTCCTGCTCCGTCATATAAATAGCTCGCTGAACTGTGGGCGAATTGTACGCGACTGCGGCTGTTATCACTGCTCCGCAAAATGCCAATACTGTCCATAAAGTTTTATAATCCAAGCTTTTGCCTGACATGTTAAGGATAAACCCTGCAAGACAAATCAACGCAAAACAAAGCAAACCGTTTCTTGAACCCATTTCCAGGATGGCAAAAGCAACAGCCGCAATGGCGAGTAAAGCAAAACCTCTCGTAGCCAGCGTTACTTTAGACCTAAAAAATGTTATAAAACAATATATTGAAAGAGCGCAAAGCTGCGTAGTATAACTTCCATGATGCGCATCTCCCATTTGCAAAGTATCCTGGTAACCGGCTCCGCTTTGCGCACGGCCATTCACTAAAAGATTTAGGGCAAGTACAATCAATACAAAGGGAATAAACCGCCGGGTGACCTCAAGCGTTCGAAGATTTTTTTTGAGAGGATTATTTATAAGCACCCTTACATAAAAAATATAGAAGACCACTTTAATAGACTTCATTATAGAGTGCAGTACAGGCGACCATTTTGCATGCACCTGGATAAGCGCCTGGTAATTTTGCGGGTACTGGTAATAAATAATTACTCCCTGGAAAATAAACAAAAGAAAAACCACAAAGAACAGAACAAACCTGTATGGTACAACCCTGCTCATTTTGTCGCGTGTAAGATCGTACAATAACATTGGCGAAACTGCAGCAAGAATAAGCGATTCCGAAAAATCCGTAGTCTGTGTAGCACCGCTGGTTGTTACTTCGGCTTCCTCAAAAGCGCCCTGGCAAAGCGCTATGGTAAGCAACATGGGGAATACAAAAGAACGGTCATAAAGGCATAATGGTATGGCGATTATTACCAGGTAAATAGATGTAGATTCTGCAAGGCAGAAATAAAGAGTGGCACTTATTATTGCCATTATAGTAACAAAAACAACGTCGTTGGTTTTTATAAAAGACTCTTCGTTGTTTTTAATTGCATTGCCTGAAATCTGGTAATACATAATCTATGCGCTTTATCAGTTCAAAAATATTAAAGTTAATGCAGCTAATATCTCTTGAAATTGAGTTTAACTAAATAGTATCTTCTGTTTGCCCAGCTATTGCTACTGCTTCTCCCTTATTCCCTTTCTTCTTTTTTTTCTTTACAAACATTTCCAAAAGATCGCCTTGTATATATGCTATATCGCTTCCGAGCAATTTAGGTTTTTTAATAAAGAGATAAGCGCCAACGAGCGATGCAATACTGCAGAGCACTGTAAACGCAACTACCTCATCTTTAATTAAAGCATGTATACCATAATATGCAAAGAAACAAGGTAAAACACCGCAAACTGTAAGAACAGCGCCGTTATAATACGGCTTGAATACGAGCTTCTTCCAATCTTCGGGGAATATCCTTTTTCTTATGATGGCCATCATCATTAAATACGAAATAAAAGTGGAAATGAAAATACCCCAGGCCATACCGTATAATTGCGGAATATTATCTTTTCCCCCCGGTGCGGATTCAGCAATAAAAAATCCACTTGTTAAGTAACCAATATAAATCAGGGCACAAATAATAATTGAACTTTGTACTTTTCTGATGAGGTTAAGCTTTATGTATCCATGCACACGCATAAGCGTGTCACCAAGACTTGCCGTGGTACGCAAAGGAAGATTGAGAAAAAATATCTGTAACAGCGGCACAGCATCTAACCATTTTTTCCCCAGGAATATCAGCACTATTTGCTTGCTGAAAAGAATCAGGAAAACAGTAAGCGGAAGCAATCCTGATATTATTAGTGAAAGTGTTTTTGAAAACACGTTGAAAGTGCCTTTCTGCCCATCGTTCTTTTTTACCATAGCAGGCATCATTACCCGTTGTACCATATCGTATAAAAAGCGCTGTGGAATATTCATTATGCGAAAGCTCCTGTCGAATACACCTAACACAGCTTCTGAAACAAGCTTTCCTACTTCGAGTATAATTCCAAAGTTTACGATGTATGTATTAAAACGAATCAGCGTTAAACCACTGCCATATCCGATCAGGTCTTTCCAGTGTTGTTTTTTAAAGCCAAGCTTTAAAGGAATTCTTACATAATACAGCAATACAAGTAACTCACCTCCGAAATTGAAAAGCTGGGAATATACAAGCGACATTACGCCAAAGCCGTAATATGCAAGTATAACACCGATAACATTTGATATCAGCAGCGTTACACCATCTGCAATAAATATTTTTTTGAATGCAAATTTTCTTTGCAGCACTGCAAAAGAAGGTGAATAAACCGCAGCAAAAACGAAGATGATGCTTAATATACGCAAGGAAGAAGTAAGTGCAGGCTCTTTGTAAAATTCTGCAATCCATGGCGCTGCCAGATAAATAACTGCATAAATAATCACGGCAAGCATATTACTCATGTAAAAAGCTGCATTTATATGCTGCTTTTCAATGTCCTTACGTTGTACCAATGCATCGCCCATACCGCCATCGCCAAGCATGTTCCCAAAATTCATGAATGAATTAAGAAGAGCGAAAATACCAAGCTCTGCTTTTGACAGCAACCTGGCCATGATGGCAAAATACACAAACTGCGAAAATATCTTTACGCATACGTTCAGCATTTGCCATGCACCCGATTGTACAACCTGCTTTCTTTTAACCATGCGTCAAAAATCAAAACTTTATAATAAAACTTGTGCCATAATACTACGCAAAACGTGTATTATGGCACATCGTCTGATTTTTAAATATTAAACTGTTTCCTGTGTTCTTTTCTTTCTGAATATTCTTGCAAACACCGATCTCTTCCCGTCGCTGTAATAACCATGAGAATATTTGCCACCATAACGGCTTGCGTATCCGGGCAATTGTTTCACATCATTAAGAACGATATTGATCTTTTTAAAGCGCTTGTCGTTCGCGAGACCTTGTATAAGATTGATCTGTTTTTTGAAAGTATAGCGCTGGCGAACAACATACAACATCATATCAGCATACTTATCTAACAATAAGGCATCAGTTACAATGCCTATTGGCGCACTATCCACCAATATATAATCAAACTGATTTTTTACATCGCTGAATAACTGCTGCACTTTAGTATGAGCCATAATTTCTGAAGGATTTGGAGGAATAGTACCGGGCCCAACAAAATACAGGTTAGGATGAACATCTGTTGGTTGAATAATATCTGCAGTTTTAATATCAGAAATTATATAATTTGAAAACCCTACTGCATTATTAATATTGAGTACCGGATAAATGTTTGGCTTGCGCAGATCCAACTCCATGACCAACACTTTTTTGCCTGAAAGTGCAATTGCTGAAGCAAGGTTAAGCAATATAAACGACTTGCCTTCTCCGCCCATGCTTGAAGTAACAAGTATTGTTTTTTCAGATGCTTCAGGCATAAGAAATTGCAGATTTGTTCTTAATGTTCTGAACTGCTCTGAAACTTCTGTGCGTGCTTCTTTTGAAACAACGAGCTTACCGTGTTTTTTAGATTTAACATGGCCGATGTTGGCAACAACAGGAACGTTGGTAGCGTTGCCGATATCGTCTGTAGAAATTATGCGCTTGTTCAGCAATTCACGCAGGAATAATACCAGCGAAGGAATAAGGAGCCCTAAGAATATAACTGCTGCAGTAATAATAATAATGCTTGGAAAATAAGGTAACGGGCCCCTTATCGGTTCATCAATTATACGTACATCGCTAAGGCTGCTTGATTTGGAAACTGCTGTTTGTTCTCGTGTTTGTAATAAATATGAATACAAACCCTGCAACACGTTTTGTTGACGGGTAAAGTCAAGATACATGCGCTGTTGCGTGGGCACTTTTTCAATAGAGCCCTGCATTGTTGAGTTACGTGATACCAGATCATCCTGCTCCGTATTAAGACCTTTCTTATAGGTTCTCAGCATGCTTAACAAATCGCCACGTAATTGGCCCAACTGTATGTCAATGCTTTTTATGTTTGGATTTGCTTCTGTTGAAGTTTGTAATAGCGACTGGCGTTGCAGTTCAAGTGAATTGTATTTATCAAGTGTTTGCACAAATGCAGGATCTGAGATAGGTGCTGTGGTAGGCATTACACGTGTACTGTTACCTGCATCTGAAAGATAATTTTCCAAATCATCAACAACCTTGTATTGCACTTGCTTATCCTGCATGCTCTGGTTTACTGTTGTACTTGTTTGCAGCAACTCATTTGCATCGTTGGTGAGGTCTGTAAGTTTATTTGCCTTTTTAAATTCTTCTATATCCTTATCAACTGAAGTAAGGGATTCAGACACGCTTGCAAGCCTTTCATTAATAAATGCAATAGTACTGTCAGCAATCCTGTTATGATCATCTATATCAGCCTGTATGTACAGATTGATCAG
This sequence comes from Bacteroidota bacterium, assembly GCA_013289015.1. GTDB lineage: Bacteria > Bacteroidota > Bacteroidia > Chitinophagales > Chitinophagaceae > Parafilimonas. Next base: position 6,576 of record JABDAV010000046.1, read on the forward strand.
GTATTTAAGCAGATCTTCGTTTTTCTGTGGAGTGGGACCGCTTATGCTTAGGTCAATAATGTTTACATATTCATTTATGTTTGTAGCCGTAATATACTCCATGTAAGTATAGAGGGTTTGAGGCCAGCCGTTTATTATCATGCCTAATGTATGGTGAGGATTTTTTTCCGTTACATTAGGATTCCGCAACAATACCCAGCTTCCGTAATAGGTATGAATAGTATCTCCGAAAGACATCGTAAAAACGCTATCGGTGGATTCATCTTCAAAATGAACTTTATCGCCGCCATCAATTACTCTTATATCATATTCGATTGGCGATGATATGTTTTTCAGCGTCAGTTCTTTTATGAAAAAAGGAGAATTTATATAAGACTCGTCAAAACGTATAGGACCCTGGGCCCAATACGTTACATTTAGCTGAAGATCGCGCACTGTTTTTTCAACCAGTGTTCTTGAATGCATGATCTCCATTTCATTGCTTACTGAATTAGGAGCGGAGAATATAGTACCCAGGTTCTGCAATACGGTAGATTCATCTGTACCTGAGATGGCTTTACCCTGCGGGTTATAACCGGTTACCATCACCCTGCCGGTAACTGTATAACGAGGAGAAACGTATAAGTAAACCAATACACCAATAATACTTAAAATAAGTACGGTAAACAGGTACCAGTACCAGTTTCCGAAAACTTTTGCGAACAGGAATTTTATATCCACATCCTGTTGCCTGGCACTTACTGCTAATTCACTGTTGTTACTATTAACATCCTGCATATAAACCCTCCAGTTTAGATTTTAATTAATTTCTGCCTTAATGAGTATCGGCATTTTATTTATTGAATAATGCGGGCCACAATAACTATCATCAAAGAAAGCGCGCTTGCAATAATTGCTATATCTTTTGTTCTGTAAGCGCTTTCGCTCGCTACTCTGTCTTCTGTTGGCTCAACATATAAAACATCATTAGGTTTGAGATAAAAATAAGGTGATGTTAGTGCTGATGTACTGTCTAAATTAAGTCTAACTATATCTCTTTTACCATCATCATCGCTTCTTATAAGCATTACATTGTCACGCCTTCCGTAAATAGTTATATCCCCGGCAAGACCTAATGCATCAAAGACTGTGGGGTTTTCATTGGGGAAAAGAAATGTTGATGGATTTCTTACTTCGCCTATTACAGTTATTTTAAAATTGGTAAACCTTACGTTTACAACAGGATCCTTGAAGTAAACAGATACTTTCTGAGAAACAAGTTCTTTAACCTGGTCTGTTGTTAACCCCTTCACCAATACATCGCCAACGTAAGGTAAATGCACATAGCCATCTTTGTTTACCAGATAGCCCGCTATTACCGCCTGCGTTGAAGTGTTGCTGTTGTTTGAATTAGTAACAGCACCTGAATTTACAGGCAGGTTGCCCTGGTTAAGAATGTTATTGGCATTAGGATCGAGCGTTTGAATAGTGATATTCAAAACATCGTCCGAACGAACAATAGCCGATTGTGCCGGAGGAATGGTTTGTAAAATCTTTTTAGTGGTAACAGAATCAGGAACATCTTGAAAGTATGCTGTTCTTTCTACTTTGCAGGAGGTTAAGTTTGTGATAACTAGTAGTAGTGCTAAGAAGTAAGCATAATTACGTAAAGCAGTTTGAAACATTCTAAGTTGTTTTATTTTCTACAAAGCGCACAAAAGTAACTTCATACTTAATTTATCCCAAATTAAAAAATAGATAACGCATGCATTGGATAAAGTTATAATTGAAGCAGTTTTGCTTTGATATTAATGCTGTTAGATACGAAAACAACTTATAACAGTTGCTTTATGTATTTGTTAAAAAAAATTAAGGAACAACTATTTTATTATTAACCTTGTTCACATCGGCCATACGCTGGCTTGGATCTATTTCAATTGACTTAATATCTGTAACCGGCCTTGAAACAGTAAAGCTGTATTCGGGATCAACCCACTTCCATTCTGCATGTACAATTCTTGTAATATTATTTTCTGCCGGTTTTATGCCATACATAAGATTCATTGGAATATAATCCGTTTCCTGTGTACCATCTTTATATGTTATCAAAACATCTATCGGCATTGGCATTAATCCTATACGTTTCAAAGTAACAGATGTGTTGTTGCCATCTGCGTTAATATCTCCTATTGCGTAATCAATATTGCGTGTAGTATTTATCCAATACTCAATATACCACTGCAATTCAAGGCCACTGATCTTTTCAGCCACGCGGATAAAATCATTTGAGTTTGGATGTTTGAATTTCCATTCGTTATAATATTCGAGCAATATTTTATCCAGAACAGAATCGCCTACAATATATCCAAGCTGCGATAAAAAGATAGAACCTTTTGAATATGAAGCAACCGAATATGCATAATTAGTATTGTAATGATCCGCATGCGTTATCAAAGCCTCTTCTTTCCCGCTCTTTACAATTCTGAAATAAGAATTATAGGAATTGATAAATGCAAAACTGCTATCACCTCTTAACCATGCGCTTGTTCTTAATTCCGCATAAGTGGTAAAGCCTTCATCCATCCATGGATATAAACTTTCATTAGTGCCCATCATACCCTGGTACCAGCTATGCATAAATTCATGAATGGCAGATCCCTGGCTTGCATTTTTGATAAGCGTTGCCATAGGGTATTCCATGCCGCCATCACCACCTTGTATGAACGAGTAATTTTTGTAAGGATATGCTCCAAACGTTTTTGCTATGTATGGATATGCTTTTTCAATTGCATTAGCAAGACTTTCCCAATTGGCCTGTAGTGAATCAACTCTTTTATAAACGAAGTAAAACAGCGGGCCATTTGGTATTTGCTTTTTGATCATTGTATACGCTGTATCTGCGGCCCAAACAAAATCATGCACATTCTGTGCTGCAAACTTCCACGTTAATTTATTATCGGTTGAGGTTTGTTGTCTAGCATTTCTTCCAAGTGCATATCCAAATCCAATTTCATTTGGATTTTGCAAAGTGCCTGTTGCAGCAAGCATATATTTTTCATCTATACTGATGTTCACATTATAATCTCCCCAAACGCCATAAAATTCTCTTGCTACATAGGGGTTTGCATTCCAGCCATGATAATCATATTCAACCATTTTCGGATACCACTGGCTCATGCTGTAACGAATGCCTTCCGCATTATCGCGGCCACTTCTTCTTATTTGTAATGGCACCTGGCAATTGAATGATACTTCAAAACTGTTTTTTGAATGCGGCAGCAAGGGCGTTTTCAAATCAACTTCCAAAATAGTTTCATGATAAATTAATTTTTGTGCAACATCATTCAGCTTTACATACGAAGTGCTGTCATATCCGATTTCATTGGGTTGCAAATGCTGAATCCTGTCTTTAACTCTTTCATCCCAATCATAAACAGAATTGCCTTGCCTGTCTGTTCCCAATTCTATCTTACCCAACTCGCGGCTACGCACATCCATCATACTGTTTGGCTGAAATGCATTCCAGTACAAATGAAAAAACACGCGATTTAATGTATCAGGAGAATTATTCCAGTAATCAATTTTTTCAATACCGGTGAAACGGTTGGTTTCAACATTCATGTTCACATTAATGTTATAAGCGATTCGTTGCTGCCAGCGATCAGGCTGCGCGGATATTGTAAACGTTGAAAACAATAAAACCACTGATAAGGCAATTCTGAGCTTGTTATTCATCAAGTCTATAAATTATTGACAGAAAAATGCAAAGGTTGCATATGCGAAACAAATCGCCATGCAAAATTATTTTTATTATAAAGTCATGGACTCTTTTACCAGTTTTCCATTCACATCAAAATATAAAAGCTTTTTTTGAATGCTTGATTTTTCCACACTGATGCGATATTGTAAAGGCTTACCTAATTGTTGAATTTCAAAGGCATCTGTTTTGTGGCGTTCGGCATACTTGCTTTTTAAAAATCCATTTTGTACTTCATCCGGTAATTGTTCAAAGCTCAATTCACGTTCACTGCCTTCCCATTCTCCTTTTGAAGAAAATGCAGCAGTGATAGTACAGCCATTCAACTGAAATTTCGCCTGGAAATATTCTAATTTATCTTTCCACTCAACGTGTGAAGCATGCGGGTAAATCGTTGAAAAAGCGTCCGTAACATTTGCTGGTATTTTTCTTATTTGGGCACCGGCAATAAAACCAACAGCTAAAAAAAATAATAAGAAAAATGTGCGCTTCATATCAAATCATGACTTTCCTTCAACTACAATTACAATCTCACCTTTTACTGTTTTAGATGAAAAGTGATTGCAAACTTCGTACAAAGTTCCCTGATAATTTTCCTCGAACAGCTTTGTTAACTCTCTGCTAACACTGCATCTTCGCTGTTCCCCGAAGTATTGCATAAAGTCTTGCAATGTTTTAACAAGTCGTAACGGACTTTCATAAAAAACCATGGTTCTTTCTTCGTCTGCAAGTTGAGTAAGCAAAGTATGCCTGCCTTTTTTAAGCGGGAGAAATCCCTCAAAAACAAAACGGTTAACAGGTAAACCGCTATTTACCAGTGCAGGAACAAAAGCTGTTGCACCCGGCAAACATTCAACTTTAATATTATTCTTTAAACATTCACGCACCAATAAAAATGCAGGATCTGAAATGCCTGGCGTGCCTGCATCTGTTATCGCTGCCATTGTTTTGCCTGTTTGTAATTGTTCAATTAAATGCTGAAGAATTTTATGTTCGTTATGCTGATGATAAGGCGATAAAGGCTTTTTTATTTGATAATGTTGCAGCAGTTTGGAAGATGTGCGCGTGTCTTCACAAAGAATAACATCCACTGCGTTTAAAACATCAAGCGCACGAAGTGTGATATCTTTTAAATTACCTAAAGGTGTGGGAACGAGATAGAGAGAAGCCCCCATGCCCCCATCCCCTGAAGGGAAGTAAATAAAGCAGTTTTTATTTAAAGAAAGCATTTAAAATTTTCAGCGAATATAATAACTCCCTTTAGGGTTGGGGTATTACTTCCTTTTAGGGATTGAGGGCTTCAATTTCATAAAACTCCATAACAGGATTAGCAAGCAGTTTTTTTGATGCCTGGTCAGCAATTTGCTTTGCTTCTTCCTCAGAGCTTGCTTCAATCTGCAAAGTAATATGCTTGCCGATGCGTACATCATTCACACCGTTAAAGCCTAAATTTTTTAAGCCGGCCTGCACAGCTTTGCCCTGCGGATCTAACAAATCTTTTAACAACATTACTTTTATCTGAACATTATAGGTCATACCTGTTTTGATTGTTTAGTGAGCAAAGATAAAATAACGTACAGCAAAAAACTTAATGGCACTGCAAGCCAGTTAATAAAGAATGCCGAAATAAATGCAACTGCAAAAATCAAAACAAAAGGAAATGTTTTTTTAATACTTTGATTATTTGATAGCAATGTCAAAATCGGCAAAACGAGGCATATACCAATACCAACCCATTTATTAAAAAATAGTGGACAAATAATTGCAATAATTAAAACGATGACCAATGGCAATAAGCTTTTAAATGACACACCTGAAAATTTTAATGCAAGCATTGGAATTTTTGAAATCATTAAATAAGAAAGTATGATAATGATCGCATACCAAAACCATGGATTAATAAGCATCCTTGTTATATCAGGATAAATATTCGTCCAGTAAATTAAAGGAAACGATGCAACCAATAAACCATTAGCTGGTATAGGCAATCCTTTAAAATAAGTTGTTTGTGTTGCATCTATGTTGAATCGTGCCAGCCTGTATGCGCCCGCACATGCAATAAAAAAAGCAGGCAATAAAAAAATTATATTTACAGCCAGGCCATTATCCTGTTGTGCAAATGATAAACGCAGAAACTGGTAGATGATCAACGAAGGCGCAACACCAAAACTTACCACATCAGCCAATGAATCTAATTGTACACCAATAGCAGAAGTTGCCTTCATCCATCTTGCAACAAAACCATCAAAAAAATCAACAACAGCAGCAAGCCCGATGAATAAAGACGCCATGAACATTTGTTCGGGAATACTTACATATTGAGTACCAAGTTGTGTAACATCGGGCACAAGTACGAGATCATTAGAATTATATAAAGGCACAAGTCCGGGCTGTAAAATATAAACAATGGCGATGCAGCCGAAGAACAAATTAAGTAGTGTGATGATGTTTGGAATTTGTTTCATAAGCCCCATCCCCTAAAGGGGAGTTGTTATATAGGTTTATAATTTTAATTTAGATTCATTGATAAAGGCTTTAAACTTTCAACAATTTTAAAGCTTCCTTTTAGGGGACAGGGGCTTCATCAGCCTTTCAATTTCATCCGCTTCAATCGGTATATTTTTCATCAGGTCAATATTGCTATTCTTTGTTAACCAAATATTGTTCTCAATGCGAATACCCGTTTGCTCCTGTTCAATATAAATTCCCGGTTCAACTGTAAGCACCATGCCTTCCTTTAGTGGTTCAGCAAAAGTTCCCAGGTCATGTACATCCAAACCCAGATGATGCGAAATACCGTGATATAAATATTTCCTGTAGGCACGATTTTCTTTGTCTTCGTTCTTTATATCTGCTTTTTTCAGTAATCCGATCTTTATAAAAACCTTTGTGGCTTCATCGCCAACTTTTTCATGATAATCTGCGAGCGTTATTCCCGGCTTCAACAAATTCTTTGCATAATTGTGCAAATGCAAACATGCATTATACACTTCTTTTTGTCGTTTGGTAAATTTCCCATTTACAGGAACAGTACGTGTAAGGTCTGCAGCATAACCGCCATAGTTCGCTCCAAAATCCATCAATATCAATTCGCCATCTTTTGCTTCTTCGTTATTGAAAATATAATGCAATGTTCTCGCACGATCTCCGCTGGCGATAATGCTTCCGTATGCTTCACCTTTAGCACGGTTACGTAAAAACTCGTGCATGATCTCTGCTTCAATTTCATATTCCATTACACCGGGTTTAATAAACTGAAGCAATCGGCGAAAAGTTTTATCGGTGATATCAATTGCCTTTTCGATCACTTCAACTTCATATTTTGTTTTTACGGACCGCAGCCTGAATAAAATTTTTGCTGCGCGTTCATAATTATGCAAAGGATATTTTTCTTTCATTTCCTGTACAAAACGGTAATCGCGCGTTGCATAAAAACCTGTTGATTTGCGATCGTGCTCATTTGTGTTGAGATAAATTGTATCTGCAGCATGCACCCATTTTTGCAGTAAAGCATCCAAACTATCTAACCATACAATTGTTTTTATGCCGCTTAATTCCGTTGCTTCATTGGCACGCAATCTTCTTCCATCCCATTTTTCTTTTAACTCAACAGGCCTTACCAATACCAACACTTCACGATACTTTTCATCAGGATTATCAGGAAATAATATCACCATTGTATCTTCCTGCTCAATACCACAAAGCCAATACAGGCTTGTATTCTGCTGAAACCGGTACAAAGCATCAGCATTACTGGGCACTTCATCATTGCTGTTAAAAATTGCAATGCTGTTTGGTTTTATTTCTTTTACAAAACGCTTCCTGTTTTCAATAAAAAGCTGCGGATTCAATGGTAAATGCTTCATATCATATTTTTAGTCCGAAAGTCAGTAAGACCGTAAGTCTGAAAGACGGCTTTTCTACTTCGCCGTAAATGTATAGCCTTTAAAAATTAGTATAGTAAAATAATATTTAAACCCGTTGGCCGGGTTTTTATAAGAGATGCAACAGAAAGAGTGTTTGTCTACATCTTATTCATGACCTTCCGGCTTGTTAGAACACTATTACCCATATACTCATTTCTTCGATATAACTTCGATCTAATGGATCGAAGAAATGACGAAGAAATATTGAGTATATTTTGTAAAAATGAGCTTCCTGGTAGTATGCAACAGGCAATTAAGCATCTGCTGTTCCCTATAGACTGATGGGGAAATGTCTTTCAATTTTACCTTCGGTTAGTTCCCATGTGAGACTATATCAAAAAAACTCCGTCAATAGTTTAATGTTTAATTTTTTTTCAGCCCACAGGTCTGCAATAACTATTTATATAGCCGGAAATAAGAGTTGTCAAATAAAACAGTTCAACAATCAATTGAACATTCATTGAATGCAGGCATAAACCGAGCTTACATAAAATTCTTATATTTCAGCATTAAAACACCTGCTGCATTTTGATCGTACAGATGAAACACTTTTCAAACATCCCGCTTGTATGGTTTATAACAATCGCTACTGTTGCTTTTTTTGTCATTATCATCAACGCTAAAGATCATTAAAATGAAACGGGGAATACTATCAGTTATCATATATGCTGCTTTGCTGAACAGCGTTGGAGCGCAGTTCATCTTCATTCCCAAAAAACCTATCGTTAGTTTCAGCGGACTTATTGATAAATATGAAAGCTGCCGGTTAAAAGACACCCTACCTTTTTCATACATCCGTATCATAGATTCAAGATATGATACAACCATTATTGGTTTATATCTTGATGGCTATCTCGCTTTAAAAGACACAAGCCAACCACTTGCATTACAACACACAGTGGACAAATACTATTACAGTTTATATACACCGGGCAAAGACACGCTGATCATTCAACTTGAAAAATTAAGTATCCAGGATGACGTAATCCGCGATACAAATTTTATTATAACTGCCGGATATATTTCATGCAAAAAATATTCCGGTACTGGCAACACGTACAGGTACATGGGATCTGCCGATACAATGATGTATGACAAATTCCATTATGCAACAATTTTTAAGTCACATAAAAACGGTAAGCATACAAATTATGAGTTCTGGGATTATTATTTATTGCGTTTGTGCGAAGCTATGATTACAAATGCATCGCAATTTAACAACACCATTGACAGTAATCAACAACAATACACTGTTGAAAATATAAAACAGGAAGGCTTGCTGAAAAGACAAAAACCAATTCTTACCGATACCATATTAAAGCCCGGCTTTTACAACAATTTCTCAGAGTTTGAAAACAACAGTCCTGGCTTTACTTACGACAGTGCCAGCGCATTGCCCAAATTATTAGAACTGATGCATTACCATGTTTTAAAAAATATAAGTAATGAAGCACCGGATACGTCTTACTGGGGATTTTGCGATGGAAAAAAATTATTCGTACGATACGCATATAATTTCTACCAATTAGAAAGAAAAGATGCTGCGTTTTATATAGCGCCTACATTAGATGCACGCCGGCGTGATGTAAAAACAGCAGGTTGGGATTTGTTACTCGGGCTTGCCACTTTATCGGCAGGCATAGCAACAAAAAGCGGTTTGGATTTCGACGGATTCGGCGCCGTTCCGGAGCCGACTGTGCCTTACATTGTTTCGAAAATTGATAACGCTAATGCCTGGGGTTTGCAGCTTGATTTGGATACGGGCAACGTTAGTTATTAAAATATTATCATCATTAAATTATTTTACATTCACTATATCAAAACCACTGTTGCTGCTATGAAACAATTTCCCTATGTTTTAATCGTGTTGAGGTTTTTATTAGCGCCCGTAATGTTGTGGCTCGGATATTTCTATCAAACACAATACACAACACTCATTGTGGTGCTGTTATTTCTTGGTTTGTTATCAGATATTTTTGATGGCATCATCGCACGCAAACAAAATACGTCAACTGCAAAAATGCGCAGGCTCGATAGCCAGACAGATATGATATTCTGGCTTTCAGCAGGTTTTACTGCCTGGTTTATTTATCCGCAAACAATAAGCAATAATTCAGTAGTGATATGGATTCTGTTAGGCATGGAAGCATCCTGTTATATGGTAAGTATTTTAAAGTTTGGCCGCGAAACATGCACCCACGCTTATCTTTCAAAATTCTGGGGCATAACATTACTCGCAGCATTTACTGATCTTATACTAAATGGCAGAGCCGGTTTTCTTTTTTATTTCTGTTTGTGTGCCGGCATCGTTTCTCATCTCGACAGAATTTTAATCACACTCATGTTACCAAAATGGCAACACGATGTGCCCAGCGCTTACCATGCATATTTGATAAGAAAAGGAAAGCCGTTTAAAAAATCTGTGTTGTTCAACAGTTGATGTTTTTTATTTGGTGACCGGCTGCAGTGCAGGTATTAAACTTCGTTGCGTCGCAACACTGCAACTGTTGATTTCATTGTTCAGCTATTTAATCAAATTTCGAAATGTCTTTTCTTTCATCCATACAATATCAATATTTAAAAAGATATACAAGCCTTGTAAATACAAACAGGGTTCATGCAATTGAATGCCAGCAAAAGGCTTTGTCGTCGTTGCTCAATGCAGCAAAAAACACTGCTTTCGGAAAAGAGCATTCATTCAACACAATCAATAATTATGATGATTTCAAAAGCCATGTTCCGTTAAGAAGTTATGATGATTTTAAACCTTACATAAAAAGAATTTTAAGCAGGGAAGCAAATATTTTATGGCAGGGTTTGCCTGCTTATTTTGGAAAGAGCAGTGGTACTTCAGGCGAACCAAAATTATTACCCGTAACCAATGAATTTTTACATTCAACACAATATGCAGCTTTGTATTTGTTGCGTAATTTATCGCAACAATTAAACAACACTTCATTCATGGGTAGCAAAGTGCTTACATTCGTCGATCAGCAACGCCTTGAAAAAATAAACGGCTTTTTATATGGTGCTATCTCCACCATCAAAATGTATAACAAACCTGCGTGGACAAAATATTTTTCATTACCAAACGATTCCATTAAATCTATTCAGGATCCTTTAGAAAAAATCAAACACATTATACAAAACGCACAAGGCAATGATATAAGAATGATCGTTGCATTACCGGTTTATCTCTCCTACTTTCTGCAACAATTTGAAGCCATCACAAATAAGAAATTCAAAGATGCATTTCCAAATTTTAAAGCTGTTTTTTTAAGCGGTATGAATTATGAGCCGTATGAAAACTTATTGTGCAATCATTTAGGTGATGCTGTATTGTTGATGGAAAATTATTCTGCAACAGAAGGCAATTTTGCATACCAGGTTCTACCACATACAAAAGGCATGGAGCTTATCTGTAACCAGGGAATTTTTTATGAGTTTGTTGCGCTTGAAAACATGCATCAGCAAAACCCTGAGCGGCTATCTTTAAAAGATGTACAGCCCGCAAAGCCTTACAACATCATCGTTTCAGCTAATAATGGTTTATGGGCTTATGTTATGAATGACATTGTTGAGTTTGTTTCAACACAACCTTACAGACTGGTTGTAAAAGGAAGATTGAATGATATTTTTTCACCGTTCGGCGAACACATGTTGCCCATACAGGCAGAGCAGGCAATGGCAGAAACATGTAATCAAACACATCAAACCTTAATTGATTTTTGTATTGTTCCTGATTTTAACTATTCGTCTTTCCGCTATAAATGTTACGCAGCTTTTGAACATGCAACTGATAATGTTTTTCAATTTGAAAAAACACTTCATTACCAATTATCAAAACATAACAGCTATTACGATGATCTAGCAACAACAGGGGCTATAACTCATCCTGAATTGATACAAGTGTCTCATGATTTTTTTATTACTTTCCATGCAAATAAACCCAACATTATTCATGCACAGCAAAAAGCAACGCATCTTATAAGTGATAAAACAATAATTGAAAAGTTGCAGGTATTGAAATAAAAACAAAAGACCTTGAAGGTTCTTCAAAAAACCTTCAAGGTCTTTTTACTAACTCACTCCGCTTCCTGCATCAGTGTCTTCATCTGGATTTACGAAGATGAGTTTGCCTGCATTGTTTTCAGCCATTAATATCATTCCATTACTTTCAATGCCGCGCATTTTACGCGGCGCCAGGTTTGCAACAACTACAACCTGCTTCCCAACAATTTCTTCCGGTTTAAAATGCAATGCAATGCCTGAAACGATGGTACGCTTTTCAAAACCTAAATCAATTTCAAGCTTTAATAGTTTATCTGCTTTCTCCACTTTTTCTGCTTCTACAATTTTACCAACACGCAGATCAAGTTTTGCAAAATCATCATATTGAATGGTTGGCTTGCCCCCATCCCCTAAAGGGGAGTTATTAGCCTCAGCCTGGTTCAAAGTTGAAGCTGTTTCTTCAAGTCCCTTCAGGGATTTAGGGCTTTCTTGTTTCACTAACCCGTTTTTTAATTTTTGAACTTGCGCTTCTATTTCTTTGTCTTCTATTTTTCTGAATAATATTTCCGGTGCACGTAAGCTATAACCAACACTTAATAATTTTACTGAACCTGCATTTTCCCAATCCAGCATTTTATCAACCACCTTCATCATGTGCAATAATTTTTTTGCAGTGAATGGAAGAAACGGATTGATAAGAATGGTAAGATTTGCAGTAAGCTGTAAACACAAATGCAAACAGTTATCAATTAATTGCTGTGAGCCTTGAGCTGTGAGCTTTGAGCCATCTTCTTCGCTCGCAGCTAATCGCTCAAGGCTCGAAGCTTTCTTCCAGGGCTCTTTTTCCTGCATGTATTTATTGCCTTTGCGGCTGAGGTCGATCACTTCAAACAAAGCTTCGCGAAAACGAAATTCTTCTAATGCATTTTCAACTTTTGTTTTTGCAGATCTAATGTCTTCAATCAAAGCTTTATCAACATCATCCATCACATCTTCATGTAGCTTCGGCACTTTGCCATTGCATAATTTATGCATCAGTACAAATGTGCGGTTTACAAAATTCCCGAAGATGCTGGCGAGTTCGCTGTTATTCTTTTCCTGGAAATCTTTCCAAGTAAAATCATTGTCCTTTGTTTCAGGTGCATTGCTGCACAAAACATAACGCAGCACATCTTCACAACCTTTAAAATCTTCCAGGTATTCATTCACCCAAACCGCCCAATTTCTTGAAGTGGAAACTTTATCGCCTTCAATATTTAAAAACTCATTGGCAGGAACATTATCAGGCACTACAAATTCGCCATGTGCGTGCAGCATTGAAGGAAAAATGATACAATGAAAAACGATATTATCTTTCCCGATAAAATGTATCAACCTCGAATCTTCGCTTTGCCAGTAATCTTTCCAGTTATCGGTCAATTCTTTTGTAGCGCTGATATAACCGATCGGCGCATCAAACCAAACATATAAAACCTTTCCAGCCCCCTCCCGGCCTCCCCCTTCAGGGGAGGAGTAAAGAACATCATCAGGTAAGGGAACTTTCACACCCCAGTTGCTGTCGCGCGTCATTGCTCTTGGTTGCAAACCATTATCCAGCCAGCTCTTACATTGCCCGTACACATTATTCTTCCATTCTTTATGATCTTCCAGTATCCATTGCTTTAACCAGCCTTCATAATTCTGTAAAGGAAAATACCAATGCTTTGTTTTCTTTTTGACTGGCGTTGCATCGCTTAATGCGCTGCGCGGATTAATCAACATTTCAGGACTTAAAGAAGATCCGCAACGTTCGCACTGATCACCATAAGCATTTGGATTTCCGCAAACCGGGCAAGTACCAACGATGTATCTGTCAGCTAAAAAAGTCTTTGCTTTTTCATCATAATACTGCTCGCTTTCTCTTTCTTCAAACAAACCTTTATCATATAAAGTGGTAAAGAAATCCTGCGAAGTTTTATGATGAACCTGATTGGATGTTCTTGAATAAATATCAAACGAAACACCCATTTGTGCCAAACTATCTTTTATTATCGCATGATATTTATCAACCACTTGTTGCGGAGTGATGCCTTCTTTCATAGCACGAATAGTTATGGGCACACCATGTTCATCGCTTCCGCTTACAAATTTCACATCGCGTTTACGGGCACGTAAATACCTGACATAAATATCAGCGGGTAAATAAACTCCCGCTAAATGACCAATATGAATAGGCCCGTTGGCATAAGGCAAGGCCGCCGTAATTAAATATCTCTTAAAATCTTTCATGTAAAAGCGCAAAAATAAGAGAACGCTTGCCAAACCTTTAAGAAATTGAGTAAGCAGCGCATCAATATTGACTTAATTATTTAATTATTAAGAAAATTAATCCCAGGCCTGTAAATACATATAACAGGTAATTGCAATGGCTTGTTATTTGTTTTATAAAGACTATTGTTAATCATTAAAAACAATTTTTTATGAACACAAATAATCCATCCGACAAGTCCAAAAAAATGGATCTTACACAGGATGCAAACGAAAGCACCAATGAAAAGAAAAACAGTAATCAACACGAAAACACAAAAAACACTCCACATCAATCTCATAACAAAGGAACAGGAATGAGTAGTGAAACGGGTGCTGATCAAAGTGAAAAATCATGGCAGGACAAAGGTGGAAGCCAGTCAGGCACAGCACAAAAAAATGAGAGTGATAAGGGAAATCATGGTAACCAATCTTCAAAAGGTTCGGGCAATATGAGTAATTCCGGCACTTCAAATCAAAATGCAAGCGGCCAGCATCATGCAGGATCCGGCAACCAGGGAAATGCTTCCATGGACAGTTCAAAAAAAGATACTCACAAAAGTGATAATCAGAATGAACAAAAAGATAAAAACACTAAAGACTGGAATAAGAGCGGTTCTCAGAAATAGATAATTTTTAAAATGTTTCCTAAAAAAGCCCCTGCTGAAAAGTAGTGGCTTTTTTGTGCATACAACTTAAATAAAACACGGTCCAAGACAGTATAGGGAAAGCTCATTTGGTCGGTCATTGGTCGGTATATCTTCGATAGATCTTCGATCCAGTGATCGAAGATCTATTTTCCATGGAAATAACCTGTTTGCTCATATTAGACTATACACTTAACCTTATATAACCGTCTCCGATTAATTAATGGAAGTTGTTTTATCAGCCTTAATTCACGTTAAGTAATATTTTTACCGTATAGAAAAATAATTCTACTATTGCTGTGATAAAATTACAATGCCGCAAAGCTTTTTTGCACATATAACTGCTGTAATTGATGAAGGCGCTATCATTGGCGAAAGCACGCAGATCTGGCATTTTTCTCATTTGATGAAAGGCTGTACCGTTGGTAACAACTGCACTATCGGGCAAAATGTATTTATCGCATCAACAGTTGTTCTGGGCAATAATGTAAAAGTGCAGAATAATGTTTCTTTGTACGATGGTGTTGTTTGCGAAGATGATGTTTTCCTCGGACCATCCTGTGTATTCACCAATGTTATTAATCCACGCAGCGCTGTTTCAAGAAAACATGAGTTTAAAAAAACGTTTATAAAAAAAGGTGCAACTATCGGCGCTAATGCTACCATACTTTGCGGCATAACCATTAATGAATTTGCTTTTATTGGCGCAGGTTCTGTAGTTACAAAAGATGTTGCCGCTTATGCATTGGTTACCGGTAATCCTGCAAAACAAACAGGTTGGATAAGTGAATATGGAAGCAAATTAAATTTCAATAAAGAAGGCATTGCAGTTTGTTCAACTTCAGGCGACTATTATAAATTAAACAATAGCATTGTTGAAAAAACCTAAACATTGTTATAAAAAACATTTCATTCAAAAAATTGCAGGCATTGTTTTTCTTATCATCTTTTTGCATTCATTACCGGGGGAGTATGGAGATGGAGATGAAGAAGAGTTTAGAAAAGCTCTTTTTTTTATTGTCAGACTTCTAAAGCGGCTGTTACTTTTGTGAGTAATGCTTAAGAAAATTCTTCATCCAAATTTTGCTGCTGCCATTGCCGCACTGCTGGTGTTTATTGCAATAGGAGAAATAAATTTTCTTGCCGGGTTGATCGCTTTTGTGCCTTTATTCGCTTGTTTGATCAATGCTTCACCGAGGCAAAGCATAAAAGTTGGATTTATCTTCGGAATTGTTCTTTCCTGTTTTGCTTATTCATGGATGATGAGCGGCGCGGAACGTTTTACAGGCCATAATTTTTTATACGGGGCCGGCGTATTTTTAATAAGCACTTTGTTTGTCTCAATATACTGGAGTAGTTTATTGTTTTGTTTTTCTTTATTGAAGGTGTCTTCCCATGCTTTACCATTTATTATACGCAACAGTATTGTTGCAGCCGCTCTTTTTTGTGTGTTTGAATTCCTGCTGTCATTTGTTGCACAAGGATTCCCATGGTTTTCTTTTTTTGCCGGCAGTGCATGTATAGAAAATTTGTACGCTATTCAACCCGCATCATTTTTCGGTTTATATATACTAACGTTTATCGTTGTAGCAGTAAATTATTTATTTGCTGTTTTCATTATTCAAAAACAATGGAAGAAATTATTAATTCCTGTCGCTGTAATATTTGTTTACATCGTATGCGGTTATTTCATTTATTCAAATTTTAATTCAAAACTTACTGATGCCAGGAGCGTAAAAGTTGCAGTGCTTGATGAAAACATTCCGCCAGATATAAAATGGGATGACGCCAATGGCAACAGGCTGGTGCAACGCTTGCTCGATCTGAATAAACAAGCAGCTCAACAAAAACCCGATATTATTTTATGGTCTGAGTCTGCGATACCATGGACATACAGAAAAGACGACGACCTTGTAAATGAAATATTGAAGGAGTCTGCGCCCGCCAATGCAACACATATATTAGGCATCAATACAGAGGTAGAAGGAAATACCGTTAATAATTCTGCATACTGCATTTTGCCTGACGGAAATGTTGCCGGCAGGTATGATAAACAATTTTTATTGTCGCTTATTGAAAAACCAATAGGCAGCTTAAACATACCATTCTTTTCAAGCAAAGGCTTTTTTGTAAGCAACGATGTTACACATGATCAACCGCTGCAAACGCCGTATGGCAAAGCCGGTATTATGATCTGCAATGAAACAGCCTGCGCGCAATCTGCAGCAAACGCTTCAAAATCCGGAGCTGAATTTTTATGCAATATGAGCAATGATGGATGGTTCAGCAATACATACATCGTACGCAATCATTTTTATACAGTAAGATTAAGAGCAGTTGAAACAAGAAAAGATGTGGCCATTAATTGCAATAATGGTTATGCAGGATCAATAAGCGCTAACGGAGATATAATCAATCAGGAACGCGACACAGAACCATTTGTTACAATGGAAACAATTCATCCGAATAATTATAAAACCCTTTCAACACAATCTCCTTTGTTATTGGTTTATGTTTGCGCCGGTTTTATTTTATTTATTATTGCAGAAAAAATATTTAGAAAGAAAAAACAAGCATACAAATAGCTGATGAATGCTGAAGAGAAGAAAGTAAAATTTGCAGTGGTTGGATGCGGACATATTGGTAAACGCCATGCACAGTTGATTGAACAAAATCCGCAGGCTGAACTTACTGCATTGATCGATATTAAAAGGCCTGAATTATTAAATATACAATTTAATGTTCCTTTCTTTTCATCATTAAATGAATTCCTTGAATCAAACACAGCAACAGATGTAGTGAATATTGCAACTCCAAACGGACTGCATGCACAACAGGCAATTGAATGTTTGCAACATGATAAGCATGTGGTTATTGAAAAGCCGATGACCTTACATACCGCTGATGCAATTGCGATCATTAATGCTGCCAATAAATATAACGTGCAGGTGTTTATTGTAAAGCAAAACCGCTACTCACCCCCCGTCGCATGGCTTAAAAAAATTGTTGATGAAAATATTTTAGGAAAAATATATTCTGTGCAAATGAATTGTTTCTGGAACAGGGATGAACGATATTATACAAAAGACAGCTGGCATGGAAGCAAAACATTGGATGGCGGCACTTTATTCACGCAGTTCTCGCATTTCATTGATATTTTTTACTGGATATTCGGTGATATAAAAAATATCAGCGCACGTTTTCAATCATTCAGTCATAAACAGCTTACTGAATTTGAAGACAGTGGGGTTGTATTGTTTGAATTTGGAGAAAACAGTTTGGGTTGCCTGAGTTTTTCAACTGCTGTATGGAATAAAAATTTTGAAAGCAGCATTACCATCATTGCAGAAAAAGGAAGCGTAAAAATCGGCGGCCAATACATGGATAAAATAGAATATTGCCACATAAAAAATTATTCAATGCCGCAACTGCCTTCTTCAAATATGGCTAATGATTATGCCGATTATTCAGGAAGTGCTGCCAATCATCATTTCGTTATACAAAACGTGATTGATGTTTTACAAAACAAAAAATCAATCACAACAAGTGCAGCAGAAGGAATGAAAGTGGTTGATATAATTGAGAGAATTTATAAGGCAACTATGTAAGCATGTATACAAGCAACAAACAACTATTTTAGTTGCATATATACAAGTTTACATGGATTATTACCGGGCTCTCCGTCAACCACGATCAACACGCCGTCTTTAAAAGGAGCAATGCCTTCATAATTATCTGCATCGCCTAAAGAAATAAATGCAAGTGGTTGCCAGCTTATTTTATTATTAGTGATCTTCAGTTTAACCAGTTGGTTAAAACAGGTATCAATCGTTCCGCCGTTTGTAAGCTGCTTTTCAACTGTGCTTAAATTTTCACATTGAATGTAATCATCGCGTTCATAAGGATAAGCTTTGCTTGTGAATAAGCGGTTGATGCCGATAAGTTCACTATCATTTAAAGCATAAATATCTGTGATCCTGAAATATAACGGTCGTTGCCATTCAACAGGTTTGGGTGCGCCTTTTAAATCTGTGCCAAACATAAATGCCCTTGCCGTTTCAACATCTTTATTACATTCAAAAAAAGCTATCAGGGAATCTTTACCCGGCAACAAGGCAAGGCTCTCATATCCTGCATTATCAATCGGATAAGTATTGGGGATATGCAATGTATCCCGCAACATGTTAATTGACTTTGTACGTTCGTCAATAATACCTTTTACCAAATAGCAAAAAGCAGTGTCTGCTTCAAAAGAAAAAAAGATAGTATCGTTTTTTACAACCGAAGCTTCAAACCCATCATATTTTTCCAATAAAATATTGTTGATGTAAAGCGAATCTTTTCTTGGACCTGCATGCCTTAAATTTTTTATTACGAAAGTTGTATGTGCGGCGATATTATTTTTTTGAAGCGATTGCTCTATTTCAGAACTATCGATTAAATAAATTGAATCAATAACATTTCTGCGATTCTGTGGCACCAGCAAAATTTTATTATGCCACTTTGCTAATGCAGAGAATTCGTAGCGATGTGCAGTAAGTGTATCGTTGATCTGTATGATTGATTGCGCAGTAAGTGAATTAATGCAAACAGCTAATAACAAGCTCAGGTATAATTTCATAAAAGTTGCAATACACGTCAAATGTTTATTGTTTAAAGTAATTGCAATTTAAAGCTGTCGCATCACAGCTGTATTAAATCAATATAAAGTTTGTTGAAATAGTTGTATGGTTATTTGCTTGGTTCAGGGAACAAAATTTATTTCACTATGAAAAATAAAGATCAGCTTCATCTTCCCTTCTTTTTTTCAAGCCTGGTATTTCTGTAAGCACGCCATCAACTCTTGCTTTATCCCACATTAAAAAAGCATCTCTTATGGCAGGATCTGCCGGGTTGGCTTTCACTCTTTTTAATAAAGTGGAACTTAATAAAGCTCCGCTGCCTACATTAAATGCAAAACTTACCAGGGCATCATACTGGTTTTGGTTTACTGCTGTGTCAGACAAAGCCGCTGTTATCGTAGCGCTTTTCTTTACAATTTCGTTTTCTAATAATTGCTCAGCTCTATCAGCAGTGATAACATCGTCTTTTTTTACCGGCGTATTATCTTCATACATAATAGTTCCGTAACCAATTGTCCATACGCCCGCACTATCCTGGTAAGCCTGCAACTTAAAGCCTTCACCCTGCTTTATAAAATTAAAACAGGTTTCATCAGGCGTTAATGCAACTGCACCGGATGATGATGCAGGAGTTGGAGTTGGTGATGAAACAGTAGTAGTTGAAGTTGTTGATGGATTTGAAGTTACAGGCGGAGTTGAAGTTACAGGCGTAGCTGGAGTTACAGGCGGAGCCGGAGTTGTTGCCGAAGCAGGTATACTTGTTGTATCTGCCATTAATCCTCCACCCCAATAAAAATGATTGGCGCTGTCTTCATACCAGGTACCGGCTACAGTAAATGTTTCCCCGATGCTATCAAAACTGAAACCTTTGGTTACAATGTCTATTACGTTGCTTCTGTCAATCATATTTGCAACAGGCGCCGAGCGCCTGTATAACCTGTTTGCTATAACAATCATGCGTGCCATATTAACCAACAGCCTCCTCTTCTTTATTTGTGTTTAGAGATATTGTTATGGGTTGGGGCGACTGATTTGGTGTTGGAGTAGTATTATCTGCTCCTGAACTGCTTGTAGGTTTCCCTCCGGTACCACGCAGGTTCGCAACTTTATTTAAAAGGTCAAACCAGAACGGAGCGCCCATCATCATAGCAAACACTGTTGCAGCTAGCCCGGTTATTTTGCCCAGCAAACCAAGAACACTACCCCAAAAATCACTCTTTGGGAAAAGCGCTCTAAAAGAATTTGTCGTCCATCCAAAAGGTAAATTTTCATTCAGCGCTGCCTTTGCTTTATTGATATTATACAATCCTGAATCTAAAGAATTCTGCAGTTCTTGTACGGTTGCAGGCGTGGCCGCTTTAATAGTATCTATACGGTTAATAAATGCCTGCCCTGTAGTATCAGCTGCATTATACGCCTGCGCTGCAACTGCAGCTCTTGCATCAGGATTGCTGTATAA
>JABDAV010000047.1 GCA_013289015.1 Bacteroidota bacterium
TTTTTTGCATACACATTTCTCACTGTTAAGTTTTCACACATTAACGGATGCAAACACCATGCAGGCGAATTCTGAAACGTAACACCTTCCAGCAAAACTTTTTTGCATCGTGTAAATACAAGCAGGTTTGGCCTTAAAAAATCTTTTATAGAATCATAATCTTTTATTGCTTTACCGGGTACAATTACGCCGGGTTTTTTTGCCTGCATTCCCAGTACATAACTTTCAGAGGGATACCACAGCGAACTATCTTTACTTACAATACCACCTTTAGCCAGCAACGCTTTCCATTCAATATCAGAAAGCCTGTCATGATTAACAGCACGCCATGCATCACCATTGCCATCAATAATTCCGCCACCGGTTATTGCAATGTTTTCAGCATCGTTTGCAGATATAGGTGATTGATTACGATAAGCAGGCAATCCCTCATAACTGCCTTCAATTAATTTGTATTGTGTTTTATCATTTGTGAATTGCAGCAAAGCATCTTTTGCAATACAGAGGTTAACATTCGACAATAAAACAACAGGTCCTGTTAACCAAAATCCATTCGGAACCAACACAACACCACCACCGTTTTTATTGCAGGCAATAATTGCTTCGTTAATAATTTTTGTGTTTAAAGTAATGCCATCGGTTTTAGCGCCGTAGTTAATTATATTAAACGTATCTGTTTTAAATGCAGGCGCGGCAGGAGACTGAATACTTTGCGCCGGCAATTGCATAACAACAAACATGTATAATAAAAAAGCGAAGCAATATTTTATCATCAACTGTTGATTTTCAAGCAAACATTTACTGCATATTTCTTAATAAAATCTGTATTCAACTAATTTAATTACGAAAACGTTTTCCATTACGCTACTTGTTTCCTGCAACAATATGTTGGGCAAGCGGCAATTGCTGGGCCTGGATTTCATGCAACACCAACTCTGCCATTTTTCTCGCGCCCAACTCATCAAAATGTGTATCATCTTCGTGGCCATTCGGATAATTTGGATGTTCGCCAGGCTTTAAATAATTAAAAAAGAATTTTGAATTTTCAGGGCCTGTTTGTTGTAACAATTGCATGCTTAATGCATTCAGGTCAATCAATGCAACAGCATCTTTCTTCGCGACATCTTTTACTAATTGTGCATATTGCTGATGCGTATCGATTATCTTGCCGCTGCTGTCAAACTTTCTTCGTGCAACGGGTGTTATCAATACAGGTGTCGCATTTTTACTGCGCACATCTTTTACAAAGCGGTCAAGATTATTTAAAAATTCTTCAGGCGTTGTATAACGTCCAACCTTTTCTTTCACTTCATCATTGTGGCCAAATTGTATCAATACATAATCGCCTGCATGTAAATTATCCATCACATATTGCCAGCGCTGTTCTTCAATAAAACTTTTTGTACTGCGGCCATTCTCCGCAACATTGTTAATAGTTACAGTTGAATCAAAGAATACAGCAAAGGGCATTCCCCAGCCTGTTTCAGGATAAGCACTTTTATCTTTTATTGACATAGTTGAATCACCAACTAACCAAATGGTTAATTTGGTGTTGTCGCTTACAAAAGACATGAGTAGAAAAGCAAGCAAAATACCCCTCACCTTCGTTCCCTCTCCACTTATGGAGAGGGACGTCCAACTTCGCAGAGTGTTATTATTATCTAACATTTGGCCTATGAAATTTAAATATTAAAACTTATTCTTTATTCACAATCATTCCATCAACGCTTCAACCCTAAACCAATCAAAATCTGCATAACCACAATCATTACTTTTTTGTGAACCTGTTGCAAATAAACCAACTTTGGCGCCTATCCATTTTCCCTGCACTGCCTGGAAATCGTCGCCGGCTATTATAAAATTGTTTCCATCATAACTATACCTAAAACTGCATTTGCCACCTTTCTTCATCTCAATGCGGAAGTAAATGTCATACTGTTTAGCTTTATCAATAGTAATAACTGTTTCGGCATTTCCATCTTCTGCACCGTTGCAAACAATACGCTTTATAAAAACACTATCATGTTGTGATTGCAGTACAATGCCTGCATAACTCATTCCCATCATAACCAGTCCTGTTGTTTCTTCTGCATTTTTTATATTAGGTTTGAAAGAAAGTTTTGTTGTGAATACGCATTCTTCTGCAGGCAATTTTTGCAATAACACATTTGGTTTCTGCCATAAGTTCTTAGTGCTGTCAATATAATAAGCGTATAATCTTAAACTTCCGTTTGCAGTATTCATGAATGAATAAAATGGTTGCGGATTTGCCATCCACTGCCATTGCAGGCCTAATGTGTTTGAATTAAATTCATCGTTTTCAGCCGGTGTTTGAATGCTGAATGTTTTACCAACATCAGGTTTTTTATAATTCAATACGGGTTCGCCTTTTCCATCACCATCTTTATCAACACCAATAATTGGCCAGTCATTTTTCCATATCATCGGTTGCAAATACACTACTCTTCCATACACATCTTTATCCTGGAAATGAATAAACCAATCTTCACCTTTTTGTGTAGTTACCCATGCACCCTGGTGCGGACCATTTACAATACTGTTGCCCTGATCCATCACCACTTTTCTTTCATAAGGGCCATAAATATTTTTTGAGCGCAATACAAGCTGCCATCCTGTTGGCACACCACCAGCCGGAGCAAAAATGTAATAATAATTATTGCGTTTGTAAATCTTGGGGCCCTCAATAGTTGGGTCTTGTTCGTGGCCATCGTAAACAATTACACCATCATCAATCACTTTCGTTCCATCACTATTCATCCTATTCATAGCAATAACGCTTTTGATTCCTGCACGGCTTCCGGCAAAAGCATGCACGAGATAAACGTTGCCATCAGCATCCCACAAAGGACATGGATCAATAATGCCTTTGCCCGCGTATACTAAAATCGGAGCAGTCCAAGGGCCTGTTATACTTTTTGCTTTCACGAGATAGATGCCAAAATCAGGATCTGGATAATAGATATAAAACTCGTTGTTGTGATAACGTATGGCAGGCGCCCAAACGCCATTACCATGTTGTGGTTTGTTGAAATGATCGTAAGGCGATTGCTTTTGTAATGCATGACCAATGATTTCCCAGTTCACCAAATCTTTTGAATGAAGAATTGGAAGCCCGGGCATATCTTCAAATGAAGATGAGATCATATAAAAATCATCAGCAACACGTATTGCATCAGGATCACTATAGTCTGCATTGATGATTGGATTTTTATATGTACCGTCGCCATTATCTGCTACCCAAACTTTTGATACAGTTGATTGCGCTAAAACATTCAACCACATACTTATCAAACAAAAACAATAAACAACTTTAAACATTTTTATTTTGGGATTTTTGATTTTGAGATTTCTGGATTTACAATCATCGCATCAGCCATTAAATCAGCAAATACCCAAATCTCAGGATCAGCAATGCATGTTTTATTTAAACGGAACAGGCGTGAAGAAATTCATTTCTTTCAACCATGCTTCCAACAGGTTTGTCCATAATTCTGTTGAACCGGGATTATCATACAATCTTATTCCATGACCACCCTGCGGAAAAATATGCAGGCTTGCATTTACATTATTTTCAACAAGCGCATTGTACAACATAAGGCTGTTTCTAACATTCACTGCGGGATCGTTGTATGCATGCACAATAAAAGTTGGCGGCACTTTTGGATTAACATGTAATTCATTTGAATATTTTTCAATCTCAGCCTTTGTTGTATCAGCGCCAAGCAAATTGTTCCTGCTTCCTAAATGTGTGTATTTTCCTAAAGAGATAACAGGAGAAAGCAACACCATAAAATTGGGATGATAACTTACTGTATCCAATGCATCTTTTATAACAGAAACATCTTCCTGGCTTTCGCTTAACCAGCTTGCTAAATGGCCTCCTGCAGATATGCCCATCACACCAATCTTATCTGTTTGAATATTCCATTCAGCAGCATGTGTTCTTATCACTTTCATGGCTCTTTGTGCATCCTGTAAAGGCACAATCTTTCTATTCACCAAATCAGGTTGATTGGGCAAACGGTAGTTCAATACAAAAGCACTTATGCCATGCGAGTTGTACCATTTTGCCAGCGAAACACCGCTTTGTAAATAAGCCAGTCGTTCATATCCGCCACCGGGGCAAATCAATACTGCTGTACCTGAGTTTTCTTCCGGCTGCACAATGAACGCATAAAAGCCCGGCGTGCCCACTTTCCAAACCCGGTTTGTAATACTGTCTTGTACAATAACACCATTGAAGTTTGGTTTCTTTCCATTGGGCCATATTGGAATGAATTGTTGTGCATGCAGTTGAAATGATATAATGATGAAAGCGATAACAATTATCTTCTTCATTAATTTTTTATTTATGGAAATCTTCTATAAAATTGAACAGCTTTAATGCCAAGAGATTTCTTCTGTCGTCGAAATGACGGTTGAAATTTTAAGTAGTTTGTTTAATCAACCACGTTGTGACGTCATGTCGAGGTTACGAGACATCCCCTGAATTTCAGCAAGGTTACTTGTTTAAAGAATTTGTTATTCATTTCTTATTCGCAGGCCATATAAATGAGCCTGATTTGATATTATACCAACCTGATTCACCATGTATGGCTTCATTCTTATCATCTAATACATTCTCAACCGTATATTCTTTTGCTTCAGCATCGGTTAATTGTTTACTCCACTTTGCACGCTGAGATATGTCAGCA
Source organism: Bacteroidota bacterium (assembly GCA_013289015.1). Classification (GTDB taxonomy): domain Bacteria; phylum Bacteroidota; class Bacteroidia; order Chitinophagales; family Chitinophagaceae; genus Parafilimonas. The sequence goes on from JABDAV010000047.1 coordinate 4,716, forward strand.
CCAGCGCCTTTGTTTTTATACTCGGCATAGAAAACTGTTTTTTCATTATCAGGATTATCCCAATTGCTCCAGCCCGCAGGAATAATTTGTTTGGGCAAGGCGCAATTAATGAAAACTGTTTTAGCATAAGCACGCCACGGCCTTCCTAAATATTCTTCTGTTACAGAACTGTCAACCGTTACCGTACAATTCAAAAAAACAAAACCAAACTTTTTATCTTTTGGTGTGTTGGCTGCCGTAATGAATGAATTAACTTTTGCATGAATGATACAATCATCAAACAAAGCTGTTGAAGGCCCGAAAATGAAATCCGTTGTTCCTTCTATATAACAATCTTTAAAGTATTGCCGTGATGTTTCTCCGCTGCCGAAAATGGTATCCTGGTCGCCGAGGAATTTGCAATTCTTAAACACCGCTTTATCTGCATCAACATACAAAGCAACCGCCTGACCAACGCGACCTGCATTATTTACAAATGTTATATTCTCAGCAATAAAACGGTTACCTGAAATTTTTGCTGTATAAGAAGTGAATGTTGTAAACTTACCTCTGCCTGAATAATCATTAAAAATAATGATCGTGCTGTCAACATTTTCACCAATGAATGTTACATCAACATTTGTTTCAGGTAAGTTTATCTTCTCATTATATACACCATTTTTTATGTACAATGTTATTCTTGCCAAAGGATAAACACGCATCGCATCAATAGCATCCTGTATATATTTAAAATCGCCGCTTCCGTCTTTTGCAACCGTAAATACATATTTGTATTGTTGAGGATTTGAAGTTTGCGCAAGCATCTTGTTACTGCAAACTATTATCAACATTAGTACAGAAAATAATTTCATCAGCTTCATCTTGTGTTCATTTATCCTGAAAAACTTTTTTCAAAAAATTATCCATGTATTGCAACATCGGATCAAACCAGGGATAGAACAAAGGAAAGGAATGTGGTGCATCATCAAAGCGATGCACTTCAGAATAAATATTGTATTGATCAAGCACTTTAATAAAATCGTTGCGGCCTGCATGCATGCGGTCAACAGAACTATTAAGGAATAATGTTGGTGGCGTATAACTATTTACATAAGTTAATGGAGAAGCGACCAACCATAAACCCGGATTTTGTGTTTTGTTATAACCAAACCAGTAAGTACCTGCTGATATTCTGCCAATGCTGTCAATGCCTTCACCACTTTCAGGATGCACAAAGGATAAAGTGCCATCAATATCTATTAACGCATTTACATGCGTGCTGATACCTGTGTTACATTGATACCCGTCAAACAAAGGCATGTTACCTGTTGTTGCCATAAATGCAGCAAGCTCACCACCTGCAGAAAAACCTGCAATAACAATTTTTGAAGTATCAATATTATAGGCTGATGCATTTGCTTTCACCCATCGTATCGCTGCTTTTATATCATACACACCTGCGGGAAATAATGCTTCGGTTGATAACCTGTATTCCGGCGTAAAACATACATAACCTAAATGCGCAAGGCTTTCAGCTAAAGGATAATGTTGCATACGATTACCGCTGCGCCATCCGCCACCATGAATCATAATTACTGCTATTCTTTTTGCTGATGATTGTTTTGGTGTGAATGCATCAATCATTAGGTTACGATTACCAACGGAACAATATGTGATATTCTTCTTTACATCAATATCATCATAATTAAATTCGGTTACGAGTTTTATGTTGGGATGATATGGCTTCTCATAATTGTATGCGCTATTGTTGGTGTAAGATGTATCACGTTTGTTGGTAATTCCAATTGTTGATTGTGCATTCATCTTCATACATAGAAAACAAAAAATGAAAAAAAGAATGAATAATCTCGCGTTGTTGTTTTTAATCATCATGTAAAATAAATTAAACTGCTGGTGCAATGAAGCACCAACAGTTATTTGCTTGTTTTATGAGACGACGAACTTTAGCCTCACCCCAAACCCCTCTCCTGAAAGAGAGGGCTTACAATCTCCACCTTTTAAGTTTTTAATTATAATGATAAATTGTAATTGAAAAATTGTTTAGTAACCTTCATTCTGACTAAGATTTGGATTCGCAACAATTTCTTCGTTGGGTATTGGATATAATTTATGAAACGCTGCTGTTTGTGTTGTTTTAAACGGCCATGTTCCTGTAAAGTAATCACCAAAGCGAATCATATCTGTTCTTCTGCAACCTTCCCACAAAAACTCACGGCCTCTTTCATCTTCCAGATTCTGCAATGTGAGTGAAGTTAACGGTGTAGCTTTACTTCTCGCTCTTACCTGGTTTACCAATGTTAATGCATCGCCTGCATTGCCTAATCTGAATAAAGCTTCTGCTTTCATTAACAATACATCAGAATATCTTTCCAATACTAAATCGTTATCTGCATTATATCCTGAAAAAGCTGCGCCAACAGGCGTGTATTTTAAAACTTTATAGCCTTCATTATCCTGTGCTGCAACAATATTTTGTACGGGAATCAATACCAGTTGTGTACCATTGGGATAATTTAAAGGAGTAACACCATCTAAATAATACTGCGGCCCATATTCTATCATAGACTTGCGTACATCCTGATCCTCGTATCTGCCCAAAGCCGGAGGTGTAGTGCTGTAACCATTGGCAGGTGAGAAAGGCAGGTTATATTTTTGCTGATCTAATCCATTGTTGGTATATAATATAAATTGATTATTGCCTGCATTCTTTGTTGGATCTTTTGTGAACGCAGATATTATTTCTGTTGAAGATGCCTGTGAGGGAGAAGCGAAATTATCAATAACATTTGGCGTAAGGCTGAATGCACCTGAATTGATTACGTTATCACACATATCAATAACTTTTTGCCATTGCGGTGTGCCAGTATACACTTCAGCATTCAGGTACATGTAAGCGAGTGCGGTATAAATAGATTCTTTGGTAAAGCGTGGATAATAGGTTAAATGATCCACATCTTTTGCAGACGGCAGATCAACAACAGCAGCCTGCATTTCGCTATCAATAAAATTGTAAACATCTGCACGTGGCGTTGAATGCGGCAGGTTTTTTGGATCAAGCCTTGCCACAGTTACTAACGGAACATTGCCCCAGTTATCCATAGCAAAGAAATAACCGTAAGCACGTAAAGCTTTTGATTCTGATATCAATGATTGAAACTTATCTTTATAAGGAGATGCTTCAAGGCTTTCAATAACTGCATTGGCAGTTCCTATTTCCTGGAAAACATATGTCCATGCACGCGCGATGGTTGCATTGTTTGCATCTTCCACATGATTGGTAAGATCAATATTATTTTGATCAAACCATCCGCCGCTGGCTCTGCCGGGAACAATGAATTCATCTGTGCTAAATTCTTTCATACGCCAGGGATCACCAATATCTACATTATAAGAAAGTAACTGGTAAATGCCTACAACAGATGAAAGCGCTGTGTTCTCATCTGTATAATATGTATCAGGCGAAAGGCTTCCGAATGTTTCTTCATCAAGCTTCGTGCAACCTGCAATTGCAATGGTGAGCAATAAACCTGCAGCAAATATTTTAAGACTCTTATTCATATGAAAACTGTATTAGATAGTAATTAAAATGTAACGTTAAAACCAACACTTACTGAACGGGCTCTTGGATAACTTAAATAATCTACACCCAATGGAGCTGTTCCTGTACCTGATACTTCAGCATTTACTTCAGGATCTATACCTGAATAATTTGTAATCAATAAAAGATTCTGGCCCGTTAAGAAAACCCTTGCAGATGATATAAATGATTTTTTCAAACCAAGATCATAACTGAGTGTAAGATTATCAAGCCTTATAAAGCTTCCATTCTCGATCCATCTTGATGAATATTGTTTTGGTGCATCAGCATTAATGCCGCTGGTAACTGCAGAAGCCAAAACATTTTTACCGGGCAGGTTGCTGAGGTAAGCCATATTAGCTGCTGTAAGATTGAAAACATCGTTGCCAACAGAACCTCTGAATAAGAAATTCAGCATCCATTTTCTGTAAGTAAAAGTGTTGGTGAAACCCCATATATATTTAGGCTGTGCACAACCGATGATGGTATCAACGCCGTTGTATGCAAATGTTTCTTCTCCATCTTTAATACCTGTAAACTTAGGTCCCCAAAACGTTCCCAAAGGTTGACCGGGAATAATCAACTGTGCATATTTACCCAGTGATACTGTTCCCTGCAAGGGTGCTATCTGTATATTGTTGCCACTGAACTGATCGTTAGAGAGGCTTAATACTTTATTCTTGTTGAAGCTTATATTAAAATTAGCTGTCCAACTGAAATCAGTCTTATTTATAATTCTTCCTGTAACACTAATTTCAATGCCTTTGTTTTGAACGCTGCCTACATTAGCCAACTGTGTGCTTACTGCTGTCGGAGAAGGCACCGGAATTCTTAATAATAAGTCCGATGTTTTCTTATCGTAATAGTCAACAGTACCGCTAAGCCTGCTGTTGAAAAGAGCAAAGTCAACACCAAGATCAAGTTGTGCCGTTTGTTCCCATTTTAAATTTGGATTTGCATATTGCTGCGGTAATACAGTTGTTATTCTTTGGCCGCCAACAATATAACCTGATGTAGTAGCGCCTAATGTTTGTATTGAATTAAGATCACCAATTTCCTGGTTACCTGTTGTACCATAGCTTGCACGCACCTTAAGATCTGATATGGTTTTTGCCTTAAAGAAATTTTCTTTTGATATTCTCCATGCAACAGAGCCTGATGGGAATGTTCCCCATTTATTACCTTCACCAAACCTGCTGCTGCCGTCACGTCTTACTGTACCTGTAACCAATATCCTGTCTGCATAACTATAATTCACTCTTCCATAAAAAGAAATAAGTTTATTACTTTGCTGGAATGTAGAAATGCCATTTATAGTGCTTGCAGCCTGCAGGCTGTACCATTTGAATGCATCTGAAAGAAAGCCGCTTGCCTGTGTTAAATCACCTGTGTTTACAAAATATTGCCATGAATAACCTCCAATGGCATCTATTGAATGATTGCCCCAATGATTATTATACCTCAAAACTGTTTCAAGGAGTTTACTATAATCTTCCAGCTTTTGAACGCTTGCATAACCACCTGTACCCTCGCCTAAAAGATTGGCTTTTGATATATATGAATTACGATTGATGTTTTGATCGGTATAGCCAAGATTTACATTAATGCTTAATGGCTGAAATATCTTGAAGGTTGTTGACAAATTGCCAATGAACCTGTTATTGGTAAGCTGGTCTAATATCTGGTCAGAAAAAGAAACAGGGTTTACTCTATATGGTGGAACATTATAGTAATTACCGGCAGTATCACGCACCGGGTATGTTGGATTGAATACAAGCGCTTCATAGTTCATGCTGCTTCCAAATTCGCTGCCTACTGTATTTGATACAGGCGCCTGGCTTGAAAAGGTCTGTCCGTAATTCACGCGCAGATCGAATGTTAAACGATCATTCAACTCTGAATGATTAATATTGATGCGTGCATTGGTGCGTTTGAAATCAGAGCCAATGATTATGCTTTGTTCATCGCCATAACCCAGTGATGCACGGTACGTGGTTTTATTACCACCACCAGACATTGCCAGGTTATAATCCTGTGAATAACCGGTTCTGTATATTTCATCCTGCCAGTCTGTATTAGCTCCTTTATCATCAATGCTTAATCCAAGTGTTTTAATTTCCTGGCGATATTGGTCTGCAGACAACACATCTAATGTGCCTTCAACATTTGAGGCACCTGCAGATGCATCCAGTGTAACTTTAGGATCGCCTGCGATACCTCTTTTCGTTGTAATTACAATTACACCATTAGCACCTCTTGAACCGTAAATGGCTGCAGCAGATGCATCTTTCAATACAGTTACAGATTCTATATCATCAGGGTTTAATGTCATCAACGGATTGGTTGGTTCCATATCAAATATGTTTGTGCTATAACTGTTGATATTAGCCTGGCCAACACCTGCATCGCTTGAGATTGGCACACCATCAATCACATACAAAGGATCGTTGGATTGTGTTAGTGAAGTACCGCCGCGTATACGTATAGTATTGCTACCGCCGGGCTTTCCGCTGTTCTGCGAAATGTTTACGCCAGTTACTTTACCCTGTATAGATTGTTGCGGGCTTAGTAATTGTCCCTGGTTAAAATCTTTATTCGATATGGCTGAGACAGCTCCGGTAAGATCTTTCTGCTTTTGCGTTCCATAACCAACAACAATTACATTATTCAGGTTATTTGCTGTGCTTTGCAGCGTAATGTTAACCGGTGTTTTGCCATCAGTATTTACTTCACCACTTATATAACCGGTGAATGAAAAAACAAGTGTAGTATTACCGTTAACAGATAAAGTAAAATTACCCGACTTATCTGTTTGTGTTCCCCGGGTTGTACCCTTTACCAATACGGATACACTTTCCAGTGGATCGCCTTTTTCATCAATAACTTTTCCTGTGATGTTTTGTTGAGCAAAGCTTAGCAAAGGCAATAGCAAGGCCGCAAATGCAGCAAAGATCATTCGTTTCATAGCAAAAATGAGTGTTGTTAATGTGAGGAAACTTTTTAGAGCAACTATTCTACTGTATCTGTTTTAACGCAACCAATCAATCTAAAAACTTTTTATTTTTTATCTAATACAAAAAAGTTTTCAATAAGATACAACGGTTTTATAATTATTTATTTACGGAAACGTTTTCGTTTTAATTGCATTTATTCAGTTATTCTTATGATTAATTCTGCTTGAAAATTGAACGATATTTTTTTGAGATACAACTATCATGTATCAATTACTATAGCTATGCATGCAATTGTATGTTTGATTGCGTTGCATGCATGTTATAAAAAATATAACTTGAATATTGATGAAAACATCAGTCAAAACTTATCATTGCTTTTATAACCTTGTGTTCAGGATTTAGCCAATACTTAAATTTTTCACTATCCATTTCATTGAACAAAGTGCGGTGCGTGATATAATTATCGGGATTGATTGATTCGTTTTTAAGATGTACAATCACATTCTCAAAATCTGAACGCAATGCGTTGCGACTGCTCATCAATGTACTTTCACGTTTATGAAATTCAGGATGATTGAAATGAAAATCTTCTTTCTGCAATCCTACCAAAACATAACGGCCTCCATGAGCCAAATAATTAATGCCGTTATTGATGGCTTTTAAATTTCCTGTTGCATCAAACACAACAGTTGCCATATCATTTTGTGTGATGCTTTTCAAAACTGTAAGTAAATTTTCTTTTACCGGATTGATGATGTGTTTAACATTAAGATGCTGCACACAAAACTGTAGCCTGTGAATGTTCGTATCCATTGCGATTACTTCAGCGCCTTTGATGCGTGCAAATTCCATAATACCCATGCCTATGGGACCAGCGCCCACAACCAACACAAATTCTCCATGTTCTATCGCAGCGCGACCAACAGCATGTGCACCAATGGCAAGTAGTTCAACCAATGCAAGTTCATCAGCGCTTAATCCTTCACCCTTCACCAATTTATCCTCCGGTACAAGAATGTATTCGCGCATACCGCCATCAATGTGCACACCAAATACATTTAAGTTAACGCAACAATTAGGTTTGTTTTTTCTGCATGCAATACAATGTCCACAATTAAAATATGGAATGATGGTAACCAGTTCATCTTTTAGAAAACCTAATGAAGTATCAACCTCTTCAATCACTGCAGATAATTCATGTCCTATAATTCTCGGATAATTAAAATATGGCTGTACACCTTCAAATGCATGCAGGTCGGTGCCGCAAATACCAATACGCTTAACTCTCAACAAAGCTTTACCTGCCTGCAATGCGGGCTTTGTTTCATCGAGGTGTTGAATCACTCCCGGTCCTGTACACGCGATCGCCTTCAATTGAAAATATTTTAAAAGTAATTACGGCGATTGAAAAAAATCGCTGCATAAATGATCTGCAATTTGATTAAAAGATTTGGAAAAATTTACAGTTATATCCATGCAAAACGAACGTATAATTCAGAACTCCAACCTTTTCATTTTCGGCACCAATAATTGCATAACGATCCACGCTGTTACATAAGCGCATCCGCAAATAATGAACATGATGTAATAACCTGTTTCTATGTTGCCTGATGCTTTATAATGATCGAACAACATTCCTGCAAGCCACGCTATCAACATACCGCCAACGGCGCCGGCCATGCCACCAATTCCTGTTACAGATGCAACAGCTTTTTTAGGAAACATATCAGAAACAGTAGTAAAAATATTTGCACTCCATGCCTGGTGTCCTGCCGCTGCAACACCAATAATGATAATAGCAAACCACATATTAACTCCGCCAACTACCTGTGCAAAAACAACGGGCACTGCAAACAATGCATAAATAAACATGGCAGTTCTACGTGCACGAAACACAGACCATCCTTTATTAATAAAATAATAAGGAAGCCAGCCACCGAATATGCTGCCGAATGATGACATAGTATAAACCATTGCAACAGGTAACGCAACCGTTGTATTTTCAATGCCATATTGCGCTTTTAAAAATGCAGGCAGCCAGAATAAATAAAACCACCAAACAGGATCAGTTAAAAACTTTCCGAAAAAAAATGCCCATGTTTGTTTGAATGAAAGCAAACGAAACCAGGAAATCTTTCCTGTATCGGCTGTTTCATCGTTTAATTCAATTTCATCTGCATCGCTGTGAATAAAATCGTATTCTGCTTTGCCTAATCTTTTTTGTTTGGCGGGAATTTCATAAAAAGCAAACCAGAATATCAGCCATAAAAAACCTGCAGCACCGGTAATGATAAAAGCCCACTGCCATCCCCATTTTGCTGCAATGAACGGAACAGTTAACGGCGCTATAATGGCGCCAATGTTTGCACCGGAGTTAAAGATACCGGTTGCCAACGCCCTTTCTTTTTTAGGAAACCATTCTGCAACTGTTTTTATAGCCGAAGGAAAATTGCCCGCTTCACTTACACCCAATGCACCACGCGCACCAACAAAACCAATAGTGCTTTTTACAAATGCATGTCCCATTGCAGCAAAGCTCCAGGCCAATATTGAAATAGCATATCCGAGTTTAGTACCGATCTTATCAATAAAACGACCGGCTAAAATCAAACCAAGCGCATAACAAAACTGGAAGGCGATTACAATATCTGAATAGTCACCTTCCGTCCAGTTAAATTCTTTTTCAAGCTCTGATTTCAGCAAACTGATCACAGACCTGTCGAGATAATTTATAGTAGTAGCAAAGAAGATGAGTGCGCAGATAGTCCACCTGTATTTTCCTATGGTTTTGTTTTGCATCGTTACTTAACTGTTTTAATTGTTTGCACAATAGCCAATGCTTTTTTTGCAAGCGCTTCAATGGCTGCATAATCTTTTTTATTGACCAATTCTTTGCTGATAACTTTACTGCCAAGACCAACAGCAACCACACCCGCATTAAACCACTTACTTAAATTGTCTTCACTTACATCAACGCCGCCTGTTGGCATAAACAACAAGTCAGGAAAAATTTCTTTTACCGCAGACACATAAGATGGGCCTAACAAACTGCCCGGAAATAATTTTACAAGTTTGGCTCCGTGTTGTTCTGCCATAATTATTTCAGTGGTTGTCATACAGCCCGGAACCCATACCAGTCCTGCATCGTGGACAAGCTTTGCTACTTCAGGAATAATCCCTGGACAAATTATAAAATCAGCACCTGCATCAATAAATTTTTTGGCTGCATCTGTTGTTTTAATAGTGCCCACACTTAAAAAAAGATCAGGCCATTTTGTAGTTCGTATTGAAAGTAAAGCTCTAAAATTTTCAATAGCCTTGCTGCCGCGATTGGTATATTCAACTATTCGAATGCCTGCATTGTATAATGCGTCAACAATGGCAATGCTTTCATTTGTATCATCGTGATAGAATAAAGGAATAACACCCTGCTCTGTTACAATGCTGATAATTTGGTTTGATGTTGGTTTCATGCGTTCATAATTTTTTCTACGTCTTCTACTGTTTGACTTGTTGTATCGCCTATTTCGTGCAGTTTGCCAAATGCTGCTGCTGCCGCATAATTGATCGTATGTTGTAATGAAAGCCGGTTGTACAAACCAAAGATCAATCCTGCCATAAAACAATCGCCACTTCCGATCTTATCTGCAACAGTATCAGTATAAAATTTTTTTGAAACATATTGTTGACGCGCATCATTTAAAGCTGCGTAATACTTTATACCATTTTCATGATCGAAGCGAAATGTTTGTGCAACTGTTTTACACTTTGGAAACTGTTGCATAATTGCGTGAGCAGTTACTGTTGCATGATCAAGATAGGCCGACTTGCTTTTTTTATCGTGAATGTTTTCATCCACGTCAATACCAAGTAAATTGTTTGCACTCCAGATATTTCCCATCATTACATCACAATGTTCAACCAGTGCAGGCATTATTTCAGTAGGATGTTTACTGTATTGCCAAAGCCTCGCACGATAATTAAGATCAACAGATATAGTTATATTTTTTGATGAGGCCACCTGCAATGCTTCTTTACAAACAGCGGCGACATTTTCATTTAATGCAGGACTTATTGCACTGAAATGAAACCAGTTTACATCGTTTAAAATTTCATCCCAATTTATTGCTCCGGATTTTAATTCCCAGAATGATGAATAAGCGCGATCATAGATAACGCCACCTTGTTTTAGATCTGCGCCTTGTGATAAATAATAAAATCCAAGCTTGCTACCGGAAAATATTATTGAAGAAACATCGATTGTTTTTTCAGTAAGCTCTTCAATTATTTCACGGGTAATATAATTATCCGGTATTGCGCTGCAATATTTAATTGGCGCATTCCATTTCGCAAGCGCTGTTGCAACATTTAATTCAGCGCCGCCAACATATACAGGCATACTTGCATCATGAATCCACTGCCTGTTTAATGCCGGAGACATACGTAATAGTAATTCACCAAAACAAATTATTTTCTTCATGGTGTTGCTACACACTTAATATTAAATGCAATGTACTTCATGCTGAATAGAATTACTGAACGCTGCAGTGTGCGATCCCGAACCTTTTGTTATCGGGACAGGCTCAACAAAAGATCAATAGCAATACTGCAGCCGGCTCAATAATAAAATAAATAATGCGCAGCATTTTATCTCAGATCTTTAATTGCCACTGCATCCATATCTGTATAAGTATAATTTTCTCCGGACATTCCCCAGATGAATGCATAGTTGCTGGTGCCGCAACCTGAATGAATGCTCCACGGCGGCGAAATAACTGCTTCATGATTTGCCATTAGAATATGCCTTGTTTGCTGCGGCTGGCCCATGAAATGAAACACGCGGTGATCTGCATGTACGTCAAAATAAAAATAAGCTTCCATGCGGCGCGTGTGCGTGTGCGCAGGCATGGTGTTCCAAACACTTCCTTTATTTAAAATAGTTAAGCCCATCACCAACTGGCAGCTTTGAATGCCATCTGCATGAATGTATTTATAAATGGTTCTTTCGTTTGATGTTTCGATTGAACCAATGATTGCAGGCATTGCCTGTTCTTTTGTATATAATGTTGTTGGGCAGGTTACGTGCGCAGGCGATGACAATAAATAAAATACAGCAGGCTTTGCTGCATCATCGCTTTCAAAAAAAACTTTTCGAGTGCCTTTGCCAATGTATAAACAATCAAGTTTATTTAATTCATAAGCTTTATCGTCAACAATTATTTTTCCTTTGCCTCCAACATTGATGATACCAATTTCTCTGCGCTGCAAAAAATATTCAGCACGCAATTCAGCATCTGTTTCTAAAAATAATTTCTGATTCACTGGTTTTGCACCACCAACAATAACACGGTCGTAATGCGAATAAGTGAGATTGATTAAATCATCCTGCATTAATTCATTTACAAGAAAAGCATTGCGCAATTCATCCGTATTCATTTCACCTGTTTCTTTCGGACTGTGTTGAAACCGTATTTGCATAAATTAAATTATTAAAGCTGTTAGCTAATAGCTATTAGTCATTAGCTATCTTGCCATCCATCCACCATCAACATTCAATATGGTTCCGTTTACATAAGCTGATGCATCGGAACAAAGAAAAACAATTGCGCCTTTAAGATCACCAGGCGTTCCCCAACGATTTGCAGGAATACGCTCCAGTATTGATTTGCTTCTTACTGCATCTTCACGCAAGGCCTGCGTATTATCTGTTGCAATATAACCCGGCGCAATGCCATTTACATTCACGCCTTTGCCTGCCCATTCGTTGGCTAATGCTTTCACTAACCCTGCAACAGCTGATTTACTTGCGGTGTAACCCGGCACATTAATTCCACCCTGGTAAGATAACATAGAACAGGTAAACACTATTTTACCATTGCCTCTTTCAATCATATCTTTCCCAAACTCACGCGCTAAAATAAATTGTGCATTCAGGTTTACATCAATCACCTTATCCCAATATTCATCCGGATGTTCTACTGCTGGCTTGCGCATAATTGTACCTGCATTGTTGACCAAAATGTCAATCGTCGAATTTTCTTCTTTTACTTTTTGTATGAAAATATACAGATCATTTCTGCCGCTGAGGTCAACTTTATATGCAGTGAATTTTCTTCTGAGTGAAGTAATTTGTTTTTCAACTTCACTTCCTTTTTCAAGCGAACGTGAAGCACCGATGATATCTGCGCCTGCTTCAGCTAAAGCAACTGCATAAGCTTTGCCTATTCCTTTATCACAACCTGTTATCAATGCTGTTTTTCCGGTTAGATCAAAGAGCGAAAGTATTGTTGGCATGACAAGAGATGATTAGAAAAGCAATGCTACTACGAGATAGTTTCATTTTAAAAGAAAAGAATGATTTTATTTACGAAAACGTTTTAGAAAGCGTTGTTAGCTATATAAAATTCAAAAACTAATTTTTAGATTGTATCATTCCGCAGCATGTTTGAGGAATGATATTATCTGATAAACTTTATTTTTTTACCCACCTCTTTCATCCATTCAATTGCCATCAGTTCATGTCCGGCAGGCATAGGGTGAATACCATCCCATATCCAATAATCAGCCGGTGCTTTTGACAGCACTTTATTAAACGCACCGCGGAATGGCACAAACACAGTATTAAATTCAACGCTTAATTTTTTTACTGATGCAGCCCGTTTGGCAATCTCATCCGCATATTGTTGCCAGTTATCTTTTACTTTTCCAACAGGAAGAACAAAAGGTTCACACAACACAAACTCCACATTAGGTAATTGTCTTTTTGTTTGCTGTAACAATTGCCTGTAACCACTTTCATAGGCACCGGCAGTAAAATCTTTATTGCCGTCAATAAAGGCTGATGTATCGTTTATGCCGATCAAAATGCTTAACACATCAGGCTTTATATCCAATGTGTCTGTTTGCCATCGCGCAGCAAGATCTGTTACCTTATTACCGCTAACGCCGCGATTAAAAAAGTGGAAACCTTTCTGCGGAAGATCATACCATAACCTGCTTGCAATAATGTATTGGTAGCCATGGCCCATTACATGATTCCAATCGTTGTTTCGGCTGCGATTGCCATCTGTAATAGAATCGCCCTGGAATAAAAAGGTAAAACCGTCACCTTCTTTGTTGTTTGTATTGCGGGGCATTGCCTGCAACAACTCCGGTGCTGCAAGTTTGAACGCGCTTAATGCAGTTATACTCCTGACAAAAGATCTCCTGCTTCTCATATTTTCTTGCTGTTGATTTTTTAACCGGTAATAATTTTGATAATTGATAAGTTTTAAGCGCTACTGTTCTTATCATTCATTTCGTTTCAATTATATGTTTTTATTTTATGGCGCCGGCTGTAGTGCTGCTATAATGCTTTTGTTGTGTCACTCCCTCGTACAATTGGATCAACTGTCATCTTTTTATTCTACTCTCAATCGCAACAGTACAGACCCGTGTGCATTAATAGTTTGTTTGTATTGGTTTTTAAAACTACCCACATCTTCTTTTTTCCATAGATCGCGCACCGTTACTTTTCCTTTCAATCCGAGCGATACAAGATCAACAGCCACATCATGCGCTGAATCTGCAATATTGAATAATCCAATATAAAGATCTTTACTGTTTTGCACATGAGAAACCCAAACCATGCTGCCGTTTTGTTTGTATAATTGTTTTGGGTTCTCACCGTTTTGATTTACGGCGATCACTTCATCATTCGTAAATAATTTCTTTTCTATCTCTCTGTTCTCCGGCAGGTTGCCACCAATCATTAAAGGTGAACGGTAGATACACCAAAAGTTTATGTGCGTGTATAATTCATCTTCAGTAAACCGGCTGTATCGTTCAGGGCCAACAGGGCCACGTTTGGAAAGCTTTCCGATCTGCAACATATCACAATCCGGCCAGTGACCGGGGCCGCCTACACCTTCCCAGCTTTTGGCATAATCAAACATGTGCAATATCATTCCCCAGTTATCCCAGAAATCATCGGCCATACGCCACATATTTGCATACTTTGTTGCATGTGCTGCTTCCTTCACCGGTGTTTCGCCGGGTGAAAGGCTGAATACGACCGGCCTTCCGCATTGATCAATTGCTTTTTTGTAGCCTTCAATTTCTTTTTCACTATAAGGTCTTGCAATATCATCCACCTTTATAAAATCAACACCCCATGAAGCATATAAATTCAAAACAGAATTCAGATATTCCTGTGCACCGGGCTTGCTCATATTCAATCCATACATATGATTCATCCAGGGGCATTTTGACGTTGTGTCTGCAATCATGTCTGCTGTAATACCATTTGCTCCTAACACCGGGCTTTTACTCCAAACGGCTTGTCGCGGAATGCCACGCATTACATGAATGCCAAACTTTAAACCAAGCGAATGCACGTAATCACTTAAAGGCTTAAACCCTTTGCCACCAAATGCTGAAGGAAATTTTGTTGGCTGCGGCATCAGTCTTCCATATTCATCCATTGTTAACCACGGCACGTACGAGCCATCCTGCAACTGCATTTGAAAAGGATTGCCGATAAGGCTTCCGGGCGGGTTATCATACGACCATAAAAAATCAACTACAATATATTGCCAGCCGTATTGTTTTAAGTTGGCCGCTACATAATCTGCATTGGCTTTTACTTCATCTTCACGCACGGCAGAACCAAAACTGTTATAGCTGTTCCAGCCCATGGGCGGCGTTTGTGCTATATTGTTTGCCTGCTGTGCATTTAATCTCGTGTTAATAAAAAATGTGAATGTTGCAATGACTAAAAAAGCTCTTTTCATCCTGGTTATTTTTTGTTTTAACTGATGTTATTTCAAAGCATAATATCTGTATAAAAAGTGATCGCCTCAAAAAATATTAATAATAGAGCTACAGGCGTATAAAAAATTGTTTTTGTAAAGCTTATTCCGTAGTCTTCTTTGCTTTTGTTAAGCTTAGGACGTATAACACATCTGTAGCTGGAAACTCATTTGTTCGGTCGTTGGTCGCTCTATAGAGCGAAGAACTATCGTAGAAGAACTATGCGTTTTCCCTGCCGATGATATCCCATTTTGCAAGAAATATACAACCCGGTGTGATTACAACTGGTGTTGAATAGGTGAACTTTTTGAAGAAAACCAACAGAAATAGATAATCTCATTCCTGTCTTGAAGACATAAGATATTGATATAAAACAAAAAAAGCCTATCAATAAAAATTGATAAGCCTCAAGGTCGGGTGGACTGGATTCGAACCAGCGACCCCTTGCACCCCATGCAAATACGCTACCGGACTGCGCCACCACCCGAATTTTTTTGTTGGGTGGCAAATACGCTAATCCCGTATGTACGGGACGCCACCACCCGAAAGGGGCAAATGTAAAAGCCTTTTTATAAAATTCATGTTTATATTTGCCAAATTTTGCCGCTCTACATGAACATTTTACTGCAGCAGATTACGATTGCAGATCCAAATTCCCCTCACAACGGAAATAAAAAAGACATTTTAATTGTTGATGGCGTTATTGATAAAATTGATAATGACATCAAAGACAATTCTGCAGCCTGTTTTAATGGTGATAATATAATTGCTTCTCCGGGATGGGTTGACATTTTTTCGCATGCCTGCGATCCGGGATACGAATTCAGGGAAACATTGGAAACCTGCACAGACGCTGCCGCTGCCGGTGGTTTTACAGAAATATTTACTTTGCCTGATACAAATCCTGTAACGGATAGTAGAACACAGGTTGAATACATCACACAAAAATCTAAGGGCTTAAAAATCAACGTTCATCCTCTTGGCACAGTTTCCAAAAAAAGAGAAGGTAAAGAGTTGTCGGAAATGTATGACATGAAACAAAGCCGGGCCATTGCTTTTACTGATGGCTTGCAACCTGTACAAAATGCCGGGCTGTTTTTAAAAGCTTTGCAGTATGTAAAATCATTTAACGGTGTGATCATACAATTGCCACAGGATAAAAGCATCAACGCTTCAGGTTTGATGAATGAAGGCATTATATCAACACGCATGGGTTTGCAGGGAGTGCCTTCAATTGCTGAAGAACTGATTATAGCCCGCGATATTGAATTGCTTCGTTATACAAATTCTTCTTTGCATATCACAGGAATCACTACTGCAAAATCTGTTGCCTTGATAAAGGCAGCCAAAGATGAAGGTTTGAATATCAGTTGTTCAGCTACACCTTATCATTTATTCTTTTGCGATGAAGATCTTCAATCATACAATACCAATCTTAAAGTAAATCCACCTTTAAGAAACCGCAATGATATGCTTGCATTGCGTGAAGCAGTTGTGAACGGATATATTGACTGCATTGCATCGCATCACCTGCCACAGGACTGGGATGATAAAACCTGTGAATTTGAATATGCAAAGCCTGGAATGATCGGCCTGCAAACCTGTTATGCTGCTGTGCAAACAGGGTTGCCTGGTTTACCTGCTGAACAAATCGCCAACCTGTTTTCTTTAAATGCAAGAAAAATATTCGGTTTGGAAAATAGTAGTATAAGTGAAGGTAACCACGCAGCTATTACATTGTTCAATACAAATGAATTTATCTTCAATAAAGAAAAAAACAAAAGCAAGTCGCAGAATTCTGCTTTTTTGAATATTCCTTTACATGGAAATGTAATTGGTATTGTTTCCAAAGGAAATTTAATTTTAAATAACTAAATAATTTTATGGATACTAAAGTAACAACGCCGCAAATAAAAGGCCTTATCATTTCACTTGTATTGATCATTTATGGTATTATAATATATTTTGTAGATGGCATGAAACATCCTGAACTTTCATATGTTCAGTATGCCTTTTTTTTAGCAGGAATTATTTGGGCTTGTATCAGCTATTCAAATCAGCTTAATGGTGACGTTACATTCGGAAACCTTTTCGCGCACGGGTTTAAGACAACGGCTGTTATTACAGTTATTACATTAATTTATACAATTATTGCACTCAAGTTTTTGTTTCCGGATATGGTTGATAAAAGTATAGAAGTAACGAGGCAAAAAATGGAAGCAGATGGGAAAGCCACAGACAGCCAAATTGAGCAAACAGTATCAATGATGAAAGACCATTTTATTTTATTAGCCGTTGTCACAATAATTTTTGGTTCTGCAATTTTCGGTGTTGTTAGTTCTCTGATCGGCGCAGCGGTGGCAAAGAAAAAGCCCAAAGACCCTTTCGGTAATCAAGCAATATAATTATGGATGTATCAATAGTTATTCCTTTGTATAATGAAGAAGAGTCTTTGCCTGAACTGTGCGAATGGATTGTTCGTGTGGTTAACGCAAACAATTATTCGTATGAAGTTGTTATGATTGATGATGGAAGCACGGACGATAGTTGGTGTGTAATAGAAAAGATCAGCGCAAACAATCCTAATATTAAAGGCATAAAATTTCAACGCAATTACGGCAAATCTGCTGCATTGAATGAAGGCTTTAAAGCGGCACAAGGTGATGTTGTTATTACTATGGATGCTGATATGCAGGATTCGCCGGATGAAATTCCCGAGCTGCGGCGAATGATTGTTGAAGACAAATATGACCTGGTGAGCGGCTGGAAAAAAAAGAGATTCGACAATAAACTTACAAAGAACCTGCCTTCAAAAATATTTAATGCTGCTGCAAGAAGAATATCAAAAATACAACTGCACGATTTTAATTGCGGCCTTAAAGCGTATCGCAAAAAAGTTGTAAAGAGTATTGAGATCTACGGTGAAATGCATCGCAATATTCCGGTGCTGGCAAAATGGGCAGGCTTTAAAAAAATAGGAGAAAAAGTTGTTGAACATCGCCCGAGAAAATATGGAGTAACAAAATTCGGATGGGACAGGTTCATCAACGGTTTCCTTGATCTTTCAACACTAACTTTTGTTGGCCGTTTCAGCAAAAGACCGATGCATTTTTTTGGTTTATACGGAACAATATTTTTTGTCATAGGTTTTATCAGCAGCCTTTATCTTATCATCGCAAAAATCATTGACACAGATTATGGCCTCACCAATAAACCACTTTTTTATATAGCTATGTCAGTAATGATAATCGGTATGCAATTATTTCTTACTGGTTTTATTGCAGAGTTAGTTGTACGCAATGCATCTGACAGAAACAATTATCTTATTGAAGAAAAAATCGGGATCAGGTAATGGCATCTGTTGTCATCATCGGCCCTGCCTATCCATTACGCGGTGGGCTTGCTTCTTTTGATGAAAGGCTTGCAAGAGAATTTCAATCTCAGCAATTTGATACAGCTATTTATACCTTTTCGTTACAATATCCTTCTTTTCTTTTCCCGGGTTCAACGCAATATTCCTCGGAAGCGGCGCCGGCTGATCTCAATATAAAGGTTTGCATCAATTCAATCAATCCTCTTAACTGGATAACAGTTGGCAATGAACTGAAAAAACTGAAACCTGATATTATTGTTGTACGTTACTGGCTTCCTTTTATGGCCCCATGTTTAGGAACGATTTTACGAAGAGTGAAGAAAAATCATCACACAAAAATTATTTGTATTGCGGATAATGTTTTGCCACATGAGAAACGCATCGCTGATAAACAACTCACCGGATATTTTTTAAAACCAGTCGACGCATTTGTTACCATGAGTGAAAAAGTATTGGCTGACCTGAGATCATTTACCAATAAGCCTGCTCAAAAAATTGTGCATCCTTTGTATGATAATTTCGGAAAAACAGTAAATAAAACCGAAGCAAGAAATTATTTGGGATTGAATGTTGATGATAAGATCATTTTATTTTTCGGCTTCATAAGAAAATATAAAGGGCTTGATGTTTTGCTGGAAGCAATGAGTTTGTTGAAATCAGACATCAGATACCAGGCATCAGAAATTCCAAAATTGCTTATTGC
Organism: Bacteroidota bacterium; assembly: GCA_013289015.1. Taxonomy (GTDB): domain Bacteria; phylum Bacteroidota; class Bacteroidia; order Chitinophagales; family Chitinophagaceae; genus Parafilimonas. The sequence continues at coordinate 24,113 of JABDAV010000047.1, forward strand.
CGGTGAATTTTATGAAGACAGGAAATTGTATGATGATATCATCGAAAAAAGTCAGCTTCAGTCAAACATAATTCTACGAACAAATTTTATAAGTGACAGCGAAGTAAAGTATTATTTAAGCGCGGCAGATTTTATAATTCAACCGTATAGAAATGCAACGCAAAGCGGTGTTACTCCCCTCGCCTATCATTTCGAAAAACCAATGCTGGTAACCAATGTAGGTGGTTTGCCTTCGTTAGTGCCTGATGGAAAAGTTGGATTAATAGCAGAACCAAATGCAGCAAGCATTGCACAAAAAATTGTTGAACTATATACAGTAGGTGAAGATCATTTTCTGCCTTATCTGCGTGAAGAAAAAAAGAAATATCACTGGAGTATTTTGGTTAATGCCATCAAAGAACTTGCCTGTAACAACTAATACATTTACTGCAATATGAAAAAAACATTACTGATCGTTTTTTACGTAAGTATTATAGCATGCACATCTGTTTATATTCCGAAATCATACAGAGGCACTGCATTTAAAACGCAATCAATTCCGGGTAAAATTGAATGTGAATTGTATGATCGCGGCGGTGAAGGAATTGCCTATCATGATTCAGATGCGCTAAATAATGGTAGTGGCAAACTCAATCCTGCAAACGGAACGTATCTGAATGAATTCCGAATGAATGAAGGCGTTGATATCTCTTACACCAAATCAAACAATATTGATAATAATCCATTTAATAAAACAATTCCTCTATTAGATCATTTGTATGTTGGATGGACAGTCCCCGGCGAATGGATCAATTATTCAATCAATGTAAAAAAATCAGGCGTGTATAAAATAGCAGCTATGTACACAGCAAATGGTGATGGAGCAATAAGTTTTGACATTGATAACAAGCCTGCAACAGGCGAATTGAAAATACCATCTACACACAATGATGCTGATACTGTTGCATGGCGTCAATGGCATCACTGGAACAGGGTTGATTCATTAACTTCTTTAAAAATAGCCAAAGGAAAACATCTTATAACTTTACACATTGTTCAGCACGGACAAATGAATTTTGATTACTTTGAATTTGCAAGGCAGTAAAAAAATTAATTTAACACTTTCGTGTATTTACTGCCGCAAGCTTCAATACATCCGCCTGTAAGCGTTAATGTGTTGTTTTCGATTTTATAGCTGTTCAGAAAAGAATTTCCATTATCAAATTCAAGTGTCAGAGTAGAATCTGAAAGTAAGTGATAATATTTTAAGGAAGGTGTTCCACTGCTTTCACCAGAACTGTCTGCATTAAAAATAAGATAGCTCTTATTTCCGCTATAAGTTTGCCATGTGCCGCTTCCATCACCCGGATCTGCCAGGTATTGTATCTCCAGCCATTTGCCAACAATAGAATCCTTACCTGTTTGGGTTGTTGATTTGGAACATCCGATAGCTATCGTCAATAATATACAGGCTATGTATCTCATTTTTGTTTTCATGACAATACAACTTGTAAAAGCGTTGTAATGATTTCCCTAAAAGGATATGTAAATTATAGCTTTACACTTGCACAACACATATTTTACATTTTACTTTGCCGCATGATCTACAGAAGCAGGGCTCCTTTGCGTATTGGTTTGGCTGGTGGCGGCACAGATGTTAGTCCATACAGCGATGAATTTGGCGGCGCTATTCTGAACGTTACCATCTCGCATTATGCGCACGCTGTAATTGAACCTTTATCTGGTGGTGGCATTGTATTAAACGCAATGGACAGAAAGGAAACAGAGCAACATGAAACGCCTGGTCAACTACCAATAAACGGTAAACTGGATCTGCTTAAAGGTGTGATCAACCGCATTGAAAAAGATTTCGGTATCACCGAAAAAAATTTTTGTTTGACCACGTATGTTGATGCACCTGCGGGAAGTGGTTTAGGAACATCTTCAACATTAATGGTTGCGATCATTGGTGCATTTGCCGAAATGCTGAAATTGCCGTTGGGCGAATATGACATTGCGCATTATGCTTATGAAATTGAACGCAAAGATTTACAACTTGCCGGTGGCAAACAGGATCAATATGCTGCAACATTCGGTGGTGTAAATTTTATGGAGTTTTATGCAGGCGATAAAGTGATCGTAAATCCTTTGCGCATCCGCAGTAAATATTTATACGAGCTTGAAAACAATCTTGTTTTGTATTTCACATCAACCAGCCGGGAATCTGCTTCCATCATAAAAGAGCAGCAAAAAAAATGTTTTGCAGAAGAATGAAAAATCTATTGAAGCGATGCACCAGTTAAAAGAGCAGGCACGCATGATGAAAGAAGCATTGCTGCGCGGACAGTTAGATGAAATTGGTAAGATACTTGACTTTGGTTTTCAGCAAAAAAGAATTATGGCGCATAATATTTCAAACAATCTTATTGAAGAAATATATGACGCTGCAAAAAAAGCAGGCGCGACAGGTGGTAAAATAAGTGGTGCAGGCGGTGGCGGTTTTATGACATTCTATTGCCCGCTGAATACACGTTATAAAGTAATGGAAACATTAAGCAGTTTTGGCGGACAAATAAAACCATATCAATTTACCAAACAGGGCTTAACAACCTGGACAACTCAATAATTACTTTGTGTTTCTTTGTGTCTTTAAAGCTTTGTGGTTTATTTTTTAACTACAAAGACGCCAAGGTCGTTAGTTTGTAAAACGTAAATGAATCAATTTCTATGTCAGAAAAAATCAAGCAAATAATATCTGCATCTATTCAAACAAAACAGCAAATTTTAAATAATGATGTGTTTATAAAAAAAATAGAAAATGCTGTTGATGTTATTGTAAATGCT
>JABDAV010000048.1 GCA_013289015.1 Bacteroidota bacterium
CTTTTAATGAATGATTTTTCTGCAGGCATCCAGTCATATTCTTCTTCTTCATACACGCCCATAACGCCGCCCATTATCACCAGCATATCAAATGAACCTGTTGAAGGAAAGGTTGCCTCTTCAAAAACTTTTGTATACGATGTTGTATAATTGTTTTCCGTTGCCCAATCTGCAATAGAAGCAGGATTTTCAAACGGCATATGTTGAATGAAATGTATGTGCATAAGCCCCCATCCCCTAAAGGGGAGTTTAATGATTGCGTAATTTACTTAGCAACGAATTTAATTGCGTAAATGTTTATCAATACGCTGCAATATATTTGGATTTGGTGAAAAGCGTTTGTACGTTGAATAATGCTGAACAATAGTATGCAGTACAAGTGTTGCGACGCATCGTGCTCAATGTATAACCTGCTGCCGGCATCATAAAAATAAAAATCAATAAACAGCAAAGCTGGGAATAAAAAATAAAAGTTATGAAGTATGTTTTAATGATAATTACATTTTTTGTAGGCGCTGTAATACCTGTGCAGGCAATTTTAAATGCAAGGCTTGGTAAACAAACACTGGGGCCGCTTACAGGTGCCCTGCTGAGTTTTCTTACAGGCACTATTGTTCTTTTTGTATTGAACGTAATAATAAACGGTAATGCAATGTTTAATCCGCGTATATATGCAACCGGCCCCTGGTACATTTGGCTGGGCGGTACAATCGGGGCAATTTTTGTTGGTTACATTACATGGGTAAATCAACCACAAGGCATGGCGCTTACTTTTGCACTGGTTGTTGCAGGACAAATTTTTATTTCGCTGCTGATTGACCATTACGGTTTATTCGGCTCTGCTGTAAGAACAATAACTTTGGATAAAATTATCGGCGCAGCATTGATCATTGGCGGTGTTGCATTGATTAAAAAATAATATGGCGAATCCTAATTTACATACAGATAAATCGGAGTTAAGTGTTGAGGATAAAGAGTTTGAAAATAACATTCGCCCGAAACATATTGTTGAGTTTGCAGGCCAGCAACAGTTGATAGATAACCTTATCATTTTTATTAAAGCAGCAAAGCTTCGTGGTGAAGCGTTGGATCATGTTTTATTTCATGGCCCTCCCGGTTTGGGCAAAACAACATTAAGCAGAATTGTTGCAAATGAATTGGGCGTGAACATTAAAGAAACAAGCGGACCTGTTATTGAAAAGCCAGGCGATCTTGCAGGCTTACTTACAAATCTTGAAGCCAATGATGTTTTGTTTATTGATGAGATACATCGCTTAAGCACTGTTGTGGAAGAATATTTATATGCAGCAATGGAAGATTTTAGGATTGATATCATGATTGATACAGGTCCTAATGCGAGAAGTATTCAACTCAACTTAAATCCATTCACATTAATCGGCGCCACAACAAGAAGCGGTTTATTAACGGCACCGTTGCTTTCAAGGTTTGGTATAAAATCAAGACTGGAATATTATCATGCGGAAATACTCAGGAAAATTATTCATCGCAGCGCATCAATATTGAATACAAATATTTCAGATGATGCTGCGAATGAAATTGCACGCAGAAGCCGGGGCACGCCAAGAATTGCAAATGGCTTGTTGCGGCGAGTACGGGATTTTGCACAGGTGTTGAATGATGGCATCATTGATATCGGTATTACCCAACATGCATTAAAGGCTTTGAATGTTGATGAGCATGGATTGGATGAAATGGATAACCGTATCTTATCAACCATCATAGAAAAATTTAAAGGCGGCCCTGTTGGCATTACCACCATTGCAACAGCCGTTGGTGAAGAACCGGGAACAATTGAAGAAGTGTACGAGCCTTTTTTAATTCAGGAAGGTTTTTTACAACGCACGCCGCGTGGCAGGGAAGCTACGCATAAAGCCTATGAACATTTGGGAAAGAAGCCAGGCAATACAGGCTTTGGAGGAACATTGTTTGGAAGCCCATCCTAAATCCCTGTCTGCCGTCAGGCAGGCTTCCCGAAGGGAAGGACTTTTGAGCTCTTATTAATTTAAAGTTTTCACATATAATCAACGAGGTTCCTGCCCCCTTTCCTTTGGAAAACTTGTCCCGACTATTCGAGAGGGGTTGGGGATAGGCCGCTTTTCATACTCGCACACCTTCATAAATTTCAGCCATTAATGTATTTTCGTTAATGGCTTTTATTTGAATGCTGCTGTCTGCATCATTGTATTCTTCAAGCTCCCAATGATTATTTTCATTTAACCTGAATACTTCAACATGCATACTTTCTGAATCAACAAGCATATATTCCTTCAAAGTATTTATATCACGGTATAGCGTGAACTTTTCTCCGCGGTCGTAATTTTTTGTTGATGGGTGAAAGCACTTCAACAATTACAGCCGGATTTAAAGCATTGTATTGGTCGTTATTAAGCGTTAATACTTCCCCGCAAACAATGGAAATATCAGGATAAGTAAATAAAGTATTGGATTCAATGTGTACGCGCATATCACTATTATAAGGCTGGCATTTTTTGCCTTTTAATTTAAGTGATAAAGTAGCTAAGATGTTTACTGAAATTTTAACATGCGGCAACTTAGCGCCGGACATAGCAAACACCCCCCCCTTTATAATATTCATGCTTTTCAATAGAAGCATTTTCCATTTCAAGATAGGCTTCAATAGAAATTTTTTGCTTGTTATAGTCTATTGCGGGTTCTTTAATTTCCATAGACTAAAAATACAAATTGTATTAATACTGATGCTTTTCCGGCTTTGCTTTTAAAACAAATTATTTAATTTTCGCCTCTATAGCTGTAAAATTTATTGGCGGTTGTGTTGTTTGAAATTCCGGTTGCTGCAACATGCGTTGCTGATCTTTAAAGCCGTTAGCAACAGCTTTAAGCAAATCGTTTGTTGCAGCAGTTGCATTATTATTTCTTCCATCAAGAACAGCGGAAAAATACCAGGCTTCACTGTTGGTTGGATCGGCAAGTTTATACAGGTTCACAAAATATGTTGCCTGGTCGTTTTGATTATTGTTGATGAGTTGATTACTGATTGAATAAAATGCCAGCGATAAATAAGCAAGCAATCTTTGATACATTGCTCCTTCCTGTGTGTGCGCTTTAGAGCTTGTATTAAGATCAGCGATTGTTTTGTTCCAGTAACTTATATCGCCGTTTTGAAACTGTGCGCCGTATTCAGCTTTTTTGTTTTGTTCAATAGCAAATAAACTTTGTTGTTGCTGCAACTGTTGTTTATACTCTGTGCTTTCAGTAACCGAACTCTTTTTTTGTTGAAAGAAACCTGCATCCGTAACTCCGTCAAGCATGTTTAGTGAAAGCGTGCATTCACGTTCGGCTTGTATCAAATCATTTCTCTTAATAGCTGCGTTCAATCTTTTTTTACTGTTATCAATGTATGCGTTTATAAACGAGTCATTTTTTGCAATAAATTTTTTCCGCATCAGGTCAAGTTGTAATCCTGCAAATGCAATATCCATTACGCTATCCGGCGCCCATTCATGTTTGCCGTTAAAAAATATAATACGGTGTTTTGTTTGTGTTTTATTGAAATCGTTATCGAGGGTAACAAGGTCGGTCATGTTCATATCGCCTTCTCCTGCAATGCCGGTAAAACTGAAATTAAAATTGTTTGCAGGCACATCATCGGGCAAGCCTGCGCCACCTGCAATAACTGCGCTTACTTCGTTATGATGCAACGCAACATAGCTTGCCACTTTTGCGCCGCCTGAAAACCCGCAGGTGTAAATGACGTTGTGATCAAAACCCAATCGTTGTTGCGTATCGTTAAATAAATTTTGCCAGGTGTTTTCAGTTGTTTGCCAGTCGTTACCGTTTTTGGAATTATTGCTGCCTGTCAAAACATATTGGTATTTGTCCGCAAGGGCTTTGTATTTTTTTACAGGCAATGAACCATCGCCATGCGGGTCAAAAAAATAAATAACGGCATTTGTTTTACTGTTTGATGGTATATACAAAGCATACGATTGCGATGCATCGTTGCGGCAAACCACCTTTTCCATAATTGTTTTAAGCGGGAATGAATCGGGCTTTGCCGCTGTGGTTGCATTTGTTGGTAAAGTGTCTGTTGCCAACGAAGTTTCGCCTGTTGAAGATGGATGATCTGCACAGGCGGTAAGCATTAAAACCTGGAACAGCATTATTTGCGGAAGCCTCATGAATGGTTGTTGAAATTTACTGAGTAACAAACGTTTCATTAACAAACATACTATAAAGCGCATTCAGTAATAAGCCATGTACCTGTAAAGTTTTTTCAGGATACCCAGGTTACTACAAACAGTTCATTTCTTCGATATAACTTCGATATTTCTTCGATATAACTTCGATCCAATGAATCGAAGAAACATCGAATTAATATCGTCTTTTTTTCGATTAAATAAGCCATCGGGTATATACCGGCAATGCATTATCAATCTTCTTTTATTGTTTAGTAAAGATTGAAACAGGCGATGATGTAATTACTAAGCAGTTTCTGAAAGAATGAGTGGTTTTCCTTGCGTAAAGCCTATGTGCATGGCCGGGAAACCTCTTTTGGTTTTACAAAAAGGTTGCTATCAATAATTTTCCTTATTAACAGAGAGGCAAGCAAAGAAAAAATTATCTTTTGATATATCGAATTTCCCTATTTTTGATTTAACTAAAACCTTTTTATGAGAAAAACTTCCCTAATCGCCATTATCGTAATATCCGGTATTTTGCTCGTATTTGCCTGTCAGAAAATTACAATTAACACCTCTAAACAAACTTCAAAAACTAATGTTAGCAATATAGTGATAAACAACACGTATATTGATAGTTTTAGCAGTGTAAACCATAATGGTGACACTAATGAGGTAATGACCGTATTAGGTATTCAACTTACCAATCCTTATTTAATACCTAACATGACGCAGGCTTACCATAACCTTGGCATTTATAACGTGCCGGTAAATGTTACGAATTTGTATGTACGCTTTAAGCCCACAATAACCCAGTTTAAATATCTTGATTCTTTTATGGATGTCCAAGGATTTGATTTATTTGATATACCACTGGACTATCAAATTTTAACGGAAGGTGATTATTACCAGGATCCTTCAATTCCTGCTGAACAACCAACCTGGCAATATGCGGTAGTACCGGCAAATTTTTCATTCCCCGCAGGCATTCAGTATGAATCACTAGCTCAAATACACATACCTGCAGATAATTATACTGCTGTAGAAACGGAAGCTGAAGCCATTGCGGGTGGAGGAGGTGGAGGACTTTCAAGTATAGGTAACGGCGGAGTACAGACTAACGGGATTGATTGCCTGGCTGGATACCATAAGGATCCTGAAACGGGCCAATGTGTACCTGATAACTGCCCAACAGGTTACCATTGGGTAGATGGAAATGGATGCGTACCTGATAATAGCTGCCCTTCAGGTTATTATTGGAACGGTACAGCCTGTGTGCCTGATGTTACAACACCTCCGCCGCCAGCGCCGGATGCCGCTGTACCTGCCGGAGCGATAACAGTTGACGAAACACAGCCACTGCCGGGTTTGGCATTAAGCACTACAATTGCGAATGGTGTTCTACCGTTTAGCGCCTCTGCGAAAAGCACGGGTTGTGGCCCGCAGGTGGTTTAAAATAGAACGTATATATACAGATAATAATGGGCATTTCCAGTTTACAAAACACTTTAAACATAAAGTGCGTATAAATGTGAAATTTAAAAACGATGATGCAGTAGTACGTTGCCTGCGTGGTGTAAGAGTATGGAACACATTTTCGCCGCTAAACAAAGTAATAGGTGTTTATAGCGGAGATAAAAGCAATATCACCTACAATTTTGCCCAATACACTGATAAGCGTGCAAAAGGTAATCAATACTGGGTTGGCGGCACAGTGCACAATGCCTTACAGGAATATAAGGATTATGCGCCTGCACAAGGAATAGGGTTACCACCGGGTAATTTAAGCATACTTATTACAAACTGGACTACCACAGGTGATGGGGCAACCCCGATGCTGGAAAAATTATCGTCTGATAATTTTCCGTCCCCGGCTATTACATATTATGTTGCCAATACGCCAAGTGCTATTGCGGGCGGAGTACCGGTATTGCAGACAGTAATTGGCCATAATATAGACGTAATAATAGGCTATAGTCTCGACCCGAACCTGGGAACCAGTTTCTTTAGCTTTAAATCAGACCATCTCAAAGAAACAACTTATCATGAACTTACCCATGCTGCGCATTATGCCAAGCTTGGGAGCGCCTGGTACACACAGTTTTTAAATTCAGAAGTAACCGCCATAATAAATAATATAGGTTCTGGCAGCAGCCCTTATGGCAATGGCGGCGCATCATACTCGTCCATTATTGCATTGGGGGAAAGCTGGGCATATTATATGGGGCATTTTATGGCAGATTTAAGATATGGGGTTTCTTACAGCAGTAAAGCGAATGAGCAAGGAATAGATTACAATAATAATTACATACCAGGTTTAAGTTGCCACTTAATTGCTTTAGAAAATTATGATCCTTATCTTATTAATTACCCGTTTGATTGGATACCTAAAGGAATTTATTATGATATGATTGACAATAGAAATGATGCAACGGCAATTCCCCGATACGTAAATTTAACCGATCAAGTTTCAGGATATACAAATCAGCAAATGTTCAATGCTTTTAGTTCAGGTATAACTACACTGCAAGGCTATAAATCAAATTTATTGTCTCAAAATAACAACAATCAATCAACACAGGTTATAAGTTTATTTTCTCAATATGGCTACTAAATATTCTTTTATAGGATTGCTGCTGCTGATATCCGGTTCATCTGTATTTATGACCTGCAATAAAATTGGATTAGGTTGCGCAAATAGTACTTATTCTTTTGAAATAGATGCGCGTGTTTATCCGGATAATGATACGGTGACTATCGGTGACACTATCTGGATAGAAATAAATTCATCGGACACTTTTACTGATCAAAAAACTAATGAGCAAGTAGATTTTAGCAATGCAAATAATTTAGGAACTGACATGGGTTTTGATAAATTAGTAAATTCATCACCTATAGAATTAGAAGGTGCTGTAGATAGTTTTAATTTTGTTTTAATATCCGGTATAGAGGAAACTTCAAGAAATCCAAGCTTAATTAAAAATTATTTAATAATAGATAATAATAACCGATATCATTTTAAATTAGCTATAGTTCCTAAAAGTAGTGGTACGTTTAGTTTTAATTTAGGAAATTTTACCGGAGTTTACAGAAATGACGATCCATGCCCAAAGGCAGATTTTTACACAAAGTTGATTGAGACTAATCAACATTATTATCTTTATCCGGGCGGATCCGGAGTTTCACCAACCGGAGCAGATTATTATTTTTACGTAAGGTAAATATCGGATGGGCATAGATTAAAGAACAACCGTCGTTATCAAACTATACCTATGATCCTTTTAAGTGGATACCAAAAGGCTTATATGAGGATTTGAGGGATGCAACAAATGAACAAACCGCAACTTGTGGGCCCGTAAATGACAATGTTTCAAACTATACAAATCAACAAATGTTTAATGCATTTCAATCAACCATTTACAATATGCAAGACTATAGGGTAAGGTTATTACAAACCACAACAAATTCAACGTCTACTTTTGTACCTAACTTATTTGCTCAGTATGGATATTAAGAAAAGTTATCTTTTACCTATAAGTTTAGCTATTGGAATACTAACAATATTTAGTAAATGTACCTGTACCAAAGAGATTTTAGGTTGTGCAAATACGGTGTATAATTTTAAAATACCTGAAACAATAAATCCTGACAAAGATAGTGTAAGGATAGGTGATACGTTGTTCTTACAGGTATTGGCATCTTCCACGGTTACTGATTTGCAAACCGGACAAACTATTGATTATAGTGGTACAGCAAACTTAGGAAATGTTGTAACAATTCTAAGATTTAATGCAGATAGTACAGCTGGAGCAATAAATAATTTTTACCTGGATATATTAAGTGGGCTTAAAGTCGGCTCTATAGACCCAACAAGTGAGATAGAGGTCACGTTTGTTGAAAAAAATGGCGATTATAATTTCAAACTTTCCATTGTTCCTAAAGATACCGGTAGATACGTAATTACAATAGGAGATGCTGCGAATGTTTACAGAAAAGATGATAAATGCACTAAGGCAAATTTCGCTATCAGCTTTGAACAAACTAATCAGCATGTTTATTTGCTGAATAAGTGGAGGCCTGATTTATTACTGGACAGTAATGGTCAAAAACACGTTTATTATTTTAAAGTTTATTAAGACAAATTTCCTGTTTTACGAATGCAGACCAGCATTTATACTATTAAATAATCGGCCGGATTGCAAAATGAGCTATTACGAACGAACGCATTTATATTGATAAAGCTATAAATTATCTGCTAGCTAATGTTTAATGCTTTCAATTCAAGTATAACGACGTTACAAAATTATAGGGCTAACCTCTTAACCCAGAATGGGAATAACCAGTCAACACAAGTAACATCTTTATTTGCGCAGTATCATTATTAGTAAAAAGCATCAGTATTCTGACATTATAAATATGACTTCTAAAACATTAATATCATTATCGCTTTTTTTATCACTTTTCAGTTTTAGCAAATGCGGAAAAGTTGGTAGGAATTGCTCTGATAATATTTATTCATTTAATAGCGACTCTGCTAAAGTTTACCCAGATAAAGACAGTATACAAGTTGGCGATACACTATGGCTTGAAGCAAGTACGCCGACTACGGTAAAAGATTCTACTACGGGCAAGACTGTTGATTATGCCAATGCTGAAAATATGGGGATAGCTATATCAATGTTGTTATTTAATGAAAATTCTACCAGTAATCCCAATCCCACGTATGGGTTGAGCGACTTTGATTTTGCTATTAAAGAAGGTTCTTATTATACAAGTAATCAATATGCCAATAATTACTTGTACGATGAAGCGAATGGATATTATAATTTTAAAATAGCAGTTATAGCTCATCAAACTGGCTTATACGCCTTGTCAATTAGTGATGCTATAAACGTTTACAGGAAGGATGATAAATGTACAAAAGCATCTTTCAGTATAACTTTTCAGCAAACAGACCAGCATTTATATCTTTATCAAAATCTTTATCCTAACCAAGAGATAAGTGAATATGAACGAACCCATTTATACTGCTTTAAAGTTTATTAATAAGTAACTCAACAAATGTTCACCGCATTTAGTTCAAGCATAACAACATTGCAAAATTACAGAGCAAATTTATTAAGTCAGAACGGTAACAATCAATCAACGCAGGTAACAGCTTTATTTAATCAATATCATTATTAATGATAAAAATTCTTATTTTAGCCTCCGGTGTTAGTTATATTGTATTGGGATTTTTAGGTTGCGGAAAAACCTGCGAGCAAGTCTCATACAATTTTAGTATGGCAGAACAATTTTTCCCCGAAGTGGACAGTATTAAAATTGGGGATACGCTGTGGGTAATCGCTCAGCATTCCGTTATCTTTAAAGATGCAAACTCTGGAAATGATATTAGCTACAGTGGCAGCAAGTTAGGATTAAACATTGTTGCTTCTAATTTAACTGATAGCGCAAATGTCGCATCCGGTAATATTGGCGCGTTTAATTCATTTAATACCATTATAGTTGATGGTTCAGCAGTTGGAAACGATAATTTGCCCGATGAAAATAAAAGTGTAAATTTTGAAGAAAGAAATGACAGCTTTCTCTTAAAGGTTGCTTTTATACCAAAAGAAAAAGGCATTTACGGTATTTCATTAGGCGATGGAGCTGCGGTACGTAAGAATCATGGCTGTGAATTGGCAGCTTTTGAAATAGACAATTCTAACCAAAACAATCATTTATATTATTATCAGAATAGTCGTCCTGGATACGTTATAAGCGATTATGAACGAACGCATTTGTATTGCTTTAAGGTTTATTAGTTGTTAATTTAGCTCTTAGGTTATACAAGTAAAGGCATTTTTTTAATGCCTTTACTTCAAGCATAACTTCATTACAGGATTATAGAGTTAATCTTTTAAGCCAGAATGGTAATAGCCAATCAACACAGGTTATAAGTTTATTTTCTCAATATGGGTACTAAATATTTTCTTGTTTAACCTGTCAGGTTCAGGAACCCGACAGGTTGGTTTAGCAGGTAGGCAACCGATGTAACACTACAGGCCTTAGGCTAAATAAATGCCCTTGTTCCATAAGAATTATAAGCATCTCTGAATTCTTTTGGCGTACAATTTTTTTTCTTTCTGAATATGCGGTTGAAGTTTGATATATTATTAAAGCCGCATTTATAGCCCACTTCCGTTATGTTATGCGTTGTATCTATCAACATGCGCGAAGCCTGGCCTAATCTTATTTCATTCACCGTATCAATAAATGTTCTCCCGGTTCTTGCTTTAAAAAAGCGGCTGAAAGAAATATCTGTCATGGATGCAATGCGTGAGGCTTCAGTTAAGCTTATATTCTTCGAAAAGTTGTGATTGATATATTCCATTACTTTCTCTATGCGCCTGCTGCCATAAGAAAAGCTATCGGCGATACCAAATGACATGTCCGATAAAATGCGCATGTTGCGTGAAGCTGAAAGGTCATGCAATAAAGACAATAGCTCAAGCACGGAATCAAAGCCCTGTTTTTTTGTAAGCACAACAAGCCTCGGCATGATGGTTACAATGGTTTATCTAGAAAATAAAACGCCGCGTGAAGATTTCTCGAGCAGGTTTTTTATAAAATGCATTTGGTTACGGCTCAAAAATTTTTCATCAAAAAGATCCCGGTGAAACTGGATGGTGATCTCTTTTATTTCTTTGCTTTTACATTTGTGATTGAACCAGCCATGCTGCAGGTTGGCCCCAACCAAAACCAGTTCGAGATCATCGATTAGCTCAATATGATCGCCAATGATGCGTTGTGCATTCTTTGCATTCTGAATGAAATTCAGTTCAAATTCCTCATGATAATGCAATGGAAAATCAAACTTTTCCTTTGTACGGGAAAAAATGGTAAAGCAATCATTTTTTGTAAGCGGAATTATTTCTCGTAATAAATCGGCGGGCATCGAAATAATAATTTATAGTACGAATTAAATACAATTTAATGATAAAAAAATACTACATACGATAAATAATTATGCAAGTAGTTTACAATGGTAAATGGTATGCAATCTATATATAAGTTAAAATAAAAACATAAAAATGGATAAAAAAGTATTATACATTGATACGGTTGAGTAAATACTTTTGTTGAAACATGCTTTTTTCATAAATAAAGAATATAAAATATTTTACGTTTTTATTTAACTTAATTTGTTTTTTTGATGATCAATAGACTGTCACAACACAATAGTTCAATAGAAATTATAAGAATAAAGCTTTATAATAGAAGCGCATAACAGGTATATATTTTAATCAAACTGTAAACCATTTTTTAATTCTGCCCGGTAATGAGACGGTTACCGATAAATTTGTAAGCCACATGCGTATTGCTTTTACCATATTGTGCCTGTTATTATTTTTTTCATCTCCATTCAGCCAGCCTGCGCAGTACCATTTTTTAAGACTTAATATTAACAACGGGCTTTCAAATAATGAAGTGAATTGTATATTTAAAGATGAGCTTGGGTTTATGTGGTTTGGAACCCGCTCTGGTTTAAATCGTTTTGATGGGTATTCATTTAAAGCTTTTAAGCATGATTTGCGCGACACTTCTTCAATAGCAGATGATGAAATAAGCCGGTTATTTGAAGGACCCGGACATACGATCTGGATCAATACAAAAAGTAAACTGGAAATATATAATCTGCTTACTGAAACTTTCAATCATTGCTCTGAGAAAATAATGCATTCATATGGTATTCCCGATAGTAGTATACTTGACCTGAAAAAAGATAAGAAGGGCAATTTCTGGTTTCTCACTGCCTCGGCTGGTTTGTATAAATATGATCCCGTTAAAAAGTTATCGTTTCGGTTTGATGACGATGATGGTACTGCAAAGAATAAAACAACAGGTTTCGCATTAACAGGGAACAATGAAGTTTGGGTTGTAAAAAGTAACAGCCTGATTAAAAAATTAGATGCGCAGACCGGCAGAATAATTTTTTCTACAACAAAGTTACAATCGTTAACTGCAGGGCAGATGTTTAATTACGCAATATATGCAGATGCTGATAACGACTTATGGATTTACACTCCTGGTGTTACTACCGGTATTTTTTATTATGATCTTTCAGGCGATAAAATATTGCATATCAAAAAAGGCAGCAATAACAAGAGCCTGAATAATGAAATGATAAGAAATATTGTTCAGGACGAAAATGGCCTGATATGGATAGCTACCGACCATGGCGGAGTAAACATGTTGAATAAAAAAACTTTTACATTCAGTTATCTGCAAAACCGGCAGGACGATAATTACAGCTTGTCGCAAAACAGTATTGATGTGTTATTCGTTGATAATTCAGGAGTAGTATGGATAGGCACTTTCAAAAAAGGAATTTGCTACTACTATAAAAACATGATCAAATTTCCACTATTTCATAATCAGCCTTCAGATGCCGCAAGCTTACCGTTCAATGATGTAAACAGGTTTGCAGAAGATGCTGATGGTAATATCTGGATTGGCACCAACGGCGCCGGCTTATTGTATTTTAACAGGGCTACAGGTAAATATACTCAATATAAACATGATCCTTCAAACCCCAACAGTTTGTGTAACGATGTTATTGTAAGCCTTTGCATTGATCACAACAAAACGCTTTGGATAGGCACATATTTTAGCGGGCTCGACAATTTTAACGGAAAAACATTTACACATTATAAGCATAGTAATACCGATACATCAACTATTGCGGACAATGCTATATGGTCTGTTATGGAAGATTCAAGCCATCGTTTATGGATAGGTACTTTTTCATCGGGGCTTGATATAATGGATTTGGCTACCAAAAAATTTGTGCATTACAAGCCATCGTGGACTACATATGTTCAGTCAACTTATGTATGCCATAGTATTCAGGCCGGTAACGGAGATATATGGATTGCTACTTCTACAGGTGTAGATGTGGTAAAGAAAGCAACCGGTAATATTATACATTATGTGCATGATAAAGCAAAACCATTGACGAGTTTAAGTGATGATAACACAATTGCCCTTTTACAGGACAGCCGTGGTATAATTTGGGTAGCCACGCGGGAAGGGCTTGACTATTTCAATCCTGAAAAACAAACATTTACAACCCTTCGAAAAGAAGATGGCCTGGCAGATAATATTATTGTATCTGTTGTTGAGGATGCAGAGCATAATATCTGGGCAGGCACCTCAAACGGCCTTACTAATATAATTGTGAATGAGGATAACCGTACCGGCAAACTAAATTTTAAGTTTAGGAATTATAATGAGGCGGATGGTTTGCAGGATGCTGAATTTAATGAGTATTCAGCTTTGGCGGCAAAAGATGGAACTTTGTTTTTTGGCGGCGCCAATGGTTTTAACATGTTTAAGCCTCAGCAGATCAATAACGCCGTTTTTAAGCCACAGTTGGTGCTTACTGATTTACAGATGTTCAATAAAAGTGTAAGAGCAGGCGAATATTTCAATAATCATATTATTCTTCCCCAATCAATATCCGAAACAAAAAGTATTTCACTCAAATACAATGAAAATATTTTTTCGATTGAATTTGCTGCGTTGAATTTTTTCAATAAATCAAAGCTGCATTATGCTTACACTTTACAAGGCTTCAACAACGAATGGTTTATTGCTGATGATAAAACCCGCAAGGCTACTTATACCAACTTAGATCCCGGTAATTATGTTTTTAAAGTAAGAACGATTGATGAGAATGGCGTATGGAGCAGGGAATCTGTTAGTTTGAATATTGAAATTTTACCGCCATTCTGGAAAACGTATTTCGCCTATATCGTTTACATAATACTGTTTGTTGCCGCACTTTATTTTTGCCGGAGGGTGATTGTAAAAAGAGCCCGTGCCCGTTTTGCATTGGAGCATGAGCGCAAAGAAGCGCAGCGTATCCACGAACTCGATATGATGAAGATTAAATTTTTCACCAACATTAGTCATGAATTCAGAACACCGCTTTCGTTGATATTAACCCCTATGGACAAAATCGTGAGGAATACAGTAGAAACTACGCAAAAGCGCCAGTTGCAAATGGTGCAACGCAATGCACGACGATTACTCAATTTGGTTAACCAGTTGCTCGATTTCAGGCAAATGGAAAAAAGTGAGCTTAAGCTGCATACCTCAGAAGGAGATATAATCGGGTTTATAAAAGATGTTGCCGACTCATTTATTGATATAGCCGGGAAAAAACACATTGCATTCACCTTTAACGCTTCAGAAAAAAAACTATACACATCTTTCGATCAGGATAAAATAGAACGCGTTTTATTGAACCTGCTGTCCAATGCTTTTAAGTTTACTCCTGATTATGGTTCCGTAAGTGTTAGTTTAAGTGCCTGTAACACAAAAGATTACACAATGCTTCATATTAAAGTATGTGATAATGGCATTGGCATAAGCAAGCATATGCATGAAAAAATATTTTGCCATTTTGTTCAAAGCGATATACCCGCTAACATGCTGAACCAGGGTAGTGGTATTGGGCTTTCTATTACAGAAGAATTTGTAAAACTGCACAATGGAAATATTACTGTAGAAAGCGAATTAGGAAAAGGCAGTTGTTTTACTGTTTCTTTGCCTTTGCAGCAAATTGAAATGATTAGCCAGCCTGTTCCTGTTATTACCGGTATTGGTTTACAGGATGAAACAGAGGTTTTGGAAGAATCGCTATCTGTATGCGGATTGGATAATGCACTATCAGCAGATAAAAATCTTTACAATGGTTCCCGTAAACCTGCTATATTAATTGTGGAAGATAATGAGGATCTCCGGTCTTATCTAAAAGAAAACCTCAGTCGTTTTTTTAATATTTCAGAAGCAGTGAATGGAAAGGCAGGTTGGCAAAAAGCGCTTTCTATACATCCTGATCTTATTATTTCAGACATAAATATGGCTGAAATGAATGGCATTGATTTATGCCGCAAAATAAAGGGCGATAAACGTACTTCTTTCGTACCAGTGATTTTACTTACTGCCGCAACTGAAGAAGAGCAACAATTGCTTGGACTGTCCACAGGCGCCTCAGACTATATTACAAAGCCGTTCAATTTTGAAGTGCTGGTTTCAAAAATTAATAACCTGCTAACGCACCAGGAAATGATAAAACGAACTTATCAAAAACAGGTAACTGTTATTCCTGCTGCTATACCTGTTGAAGCGCGTGAAGAAAATTTTGTACAGCGCGTACTTTCCATATTAGAAAAAGAAATTGCAAATGCTAATTTTTCCGTTGAAGAACTTAGCCGGGAATTATTTATGAGCCGGGTGGCAGTTTATAAAAAGCTGCTTGCGCTTACTGGTGAAACGCCATTGGAATTTATTCGTTCATTTCGCTTAAAAAGAGCTGCTCAATTGTTGGAGAACAATTTAACTGTGGCTGAAGTAGCTTACCGTGTTGGGTTTAATAACCCGAAATATTTTTCTAAATTTTTTAAATCAGAATTTAATATACTTCCTTCAGCTTACCAGGTTATGATAAAAGCGAAACTTTCAGTAAAAGAAAATAATTTAAAAAATACTGTCATTAAAGATGAAGAGATTACTTTTTAAAAACCATAATGTTATGCATTTCAATATAGAAGGGTATTATTTGTTAATATGAAGTTACGGGGTGTCGGTTAACATTTGAATACCTACACATAAACAAATTAACCCCGCTTTTTTATGTCAACTATTTAATTTTTATTGTCTTTTGTAAAATATTGTTTTGAGAATTGATTGCCGGTGAATATAGAAAGATTGCGATAGCTGTACTTCCTTGTCAATTTTCATATAATTATTGTTGTTTGTTTAATTATTTAATAACCACAATTGCTTTAGTATGAGTTCAACTGTAGTTTCAGGAAAACTGAAGGCCTTTCTTCTGGCGCTCTTGTTTTTAGTGTTGGGTGTACATTTGTTACATGCGCAAAATTCCAATCCCCACGTTGTAACAGGTAAAGTTACTTCCGGCGCCGCGTCAACACCCGTCAATGGTGCTACTATAATGGTAAAAGGTACAAAAAACGTAACAGCCACTGATGAGGGTGGAAATTTCAGTATCATAACAAAACCGGGCGAAGTGCTGCAAATATCATTTGTAGGATACGCAACGAAGGAAATAAAAATTGATGATAAATCTGATCAGCTTACTGTAAATCTGAGCGAAGATTTTAGTAAGCTTCAGGATGTTGTAGTAGTAGGATATGGAAAAACAAAAAAGTCTGATTTAAGCAGCGCTGTTGGCACAATATCAGGTGCAGAACTTAACAGAACCGTAAATGTTACACTTGATGAGGCATTGCAGGGAAAAGCCGCCAACTTATATGTTTCACAAACAAGCGGGCAACCTGGTGCTGCCGCTTCTGTAATAATAAGAGGTGTAAGTACTATAACCGGAAATTACCAGCCTCTGTACGTAATTGACGGTGTGCAGATAAGGCCCGACGCACCAACAGGCGGTGCGTACAACCAGCCGGCAGGCTTCGCAAATGCACTATCCGGTATTAATCCTGATGATATAGAAAACATTAGTGTTTTGGAAGGCTCTGCCGCAACGTCAATCTACGGCGCTGCCGGCGCAAATGGAGTTATTATGATAACTACCAAACATGGCAAAGCCGGGCAAACAAAGGTGAGTGCAAGTGGTTTGTATTCCATTCAGGAAAGACCTGCCGAACTGCCCGTTATGAATTTACAGGAATACGCTTTATATATTCAAAAGTTACAGGCATTGGGCCTTGTAGGCGTTCAGCCGCCCGAAATAGGAGATCCAAGCATTCTCGGTGAAGGAACAAACTGGCAGAATGCTTTGTTCCATAATACGAACATGCAAAAGTATTCTTTAGGTATTAGTGGAGGTACTGATAAAAGCACGTTTTATTTTTCGGGAGATTACCTTAACCAGGATGGTGTAGCGCTTGGCTCAGGCTTTAAAAGAGGTTCTATCAGGCTTAATCTCGATAACCAGGCCACAAATTGGTTGAAATTCGGAACCAGCCTGAGTGTTTTTGTAACAAATGAGCAGGTAAACACTACAAATGGTAACCTTATAAATATTGCAATTATCCAAAACCCTACTATACCGGTTAAAAATCCTGATGGTTCTTACGGCGGTCCTGAAGCGGCACAGGCTCAATATGCCCAAACTAACCCTGTGGCTTTAGCTGAGATAAACAACAATTACAATAAATCTTTTGGAGGCATTGGAAATTTATATTTAGATATAACTCCGATAAAAGGCCTTGTTTGGCATACTGAAGTAAACGGTAATTATACTTTTACTAATAACTATACTTTTAATCCGTATTATTCTTTAGGCGCTTATCAAGGCAATGCAACATCAGGCAGCCGCGGGAGCAATAACAATTACTGGACTTCGTTGAATACAAGAATTCAATATGACTTTGTTAAACAAAGGCACAATGTAACAGCAATGATTGGCCATGAAGCAACATATTATGCTTATGAAGGTTTATCTGCATCTGGTGTAAGATATTCTACAACTTCGGTAGAGGAATTAAGTGTTGCCGATCCACTTTCTCCTCCGGGAACAAGTTATAAAGGAGACGGTGCTACCGAGTCTTACTTTGGCAGGTTGAATTATGCATATAATAACAGGTACATTTTACAGTTTGTGGTTAGAAGAGACGGGAGTTCAAATTTTGGTGCTAACAACCGCTTTGCTACTTTCCCGGCTATATCTGCAGCATGGAAAATTTCAGAAGAAAGCTTTATGAAAAGCCTCAAATTTATCAATGAATTAAAATTGCGCGGGGAATGGGGTGTATCCGGCAATACAGGAAATAACGGAAGTGCTATTTATTCCAACCTGTATGCTGCGCCCACTGTCTGGGGCGGTGGTTTTCTGCCTGCAAACTTTCCCAATCCTGATTTGAAATGGGAGCAGGATAAATCTACAGGAATTGGTTTAGATCTGACCATGTTCAACAACAGGGTTGAAGTAATTGCAGATGCGTATATAAAAAATATTTCTAACCTCATACTTATTGCTTCAGGGCCGCAGGCATTAGGAGGTAACCTCAGCGGTGGTTATGGAGGACTTTTAAGCTGGCCAACCGAGAATTATGGCGGCATGCAAAACAAAGGTTTTGGCATTACCGTGAATACGGTAGATATCTCTACAAAGAACTTTCAGTGGAAAACCAGCGGTAATTTTTCCGTAGATAGAAATAAAGTTACCAAATTGGTTTCTCCAATACTTACACAGTACTATTCTTCAACCAACAACAGCCAGGCGGAATTTCTTACTACTGTCGGGCAGCCATTGGGAATGATAACGGGCTATATCGCTGAAGGACTTTTTCAAAATTATAAAGATATTGCCGGGCACGCCATTCAAACTTCAAATGGAGTATTAACAGTCGATCCAACTCAGGGTACATGGGTAGGTGATGTAAAATTTAAAGACATCAGTGGCCCGAATGGTAAACCTGATGGTATTATTGATAATAATGACAGAACCATCATCGGAAATCCCTGGCCAAAATTTACCTATAATCTTAATACATCATTCAGCTATAAAGGCTTTGATTTGAACCTGTTTTTCGCGGGTGTTGAAGGTAATGATTTGCTGAACCTTACGCGTTATCAAAACGAAATGCCGTTAAGTGGGCCTTATAATAATCATTATAAATCAGTAGCAAATTTCGCAGTACCCAGCAGTTTAAACCCTGCGGATGCGCTTACCGTAGCGTTAACCAATCCCGGCGGTCAAATTTATCGGCCTACTGCTACAGATCCAAACGGTAATGTAAGAATTGATCAATGGTATGTTGAGGATGGGTCTTATTTTAAACTGAAAAATATACGCCTGAGTTATAATGTGCCAGCCAAATTTCTTTCGCAAAGCCATGTATTCCAGGGAGTTCAATTAACCGCGCAGGTACAGAACGTATTTACCGTAACCAAATACACCGGTTATGATCCTGAAGTTGGCATGTACAACTATAAAGGTGTAACCAATATAGCTGGTATGGATGAAGGCAGATATCCGGCTACAAGATCATATACATTTAGCCTTACTTTAGGCTTTTAAAAATAATGTGAAAAAAATATTTTATGAATAAGAATACAATAACAATAATATCGCTGCTGGCTATATGCTTTATGCAAAGCTGCAGCAAGGATTATCTAAACCGTCCGCCACAATCAGCGCCAACTGCAGGTACGTTTTACGCGACTGATAATGACATATTATTAGGTACAGGCCCTTTATATAATGCTTCGTGGGGCCCTTACAATGGTACGCCTATGAATGCTTTTGGTGATGTATTAGGGGGTAACCTCGTCTGGGATAATTACAATAACAGGGGCGCTTACGTCAATTTTTCTGTTTCAGCAACAGATGAGAGCGGATCACTCCAGTCCACTTATGGTGCATTGTGGTCTGAAATTGCAAATGCAAATGTAGTAGCTTATAACATTCAGAATGCAAAGACCGGGGCAACAGAAACAGCAAAGAATTCAGGATTGGCAGAATGCAGGTTTATGCGGGCTGCCGCCTATTATTATCTTGTTTTAAACTGGGGTGCCGTACCCATTATTTATGATAACATAACCCAGATTAGTGATACGAATATTCGAAGAAATAATATTGAAGACGTATGGAAGTTTATTATTTCAGATTTAACCTGGGCTAAAGATAATTTAGGCGCTGCGCCATTGCAGCCGGCACGCATTACCAGGTGGAGTGCTGAAGGTATGCTGGCAAGAGCTTATCTTGTAAGGGCTGGCTTAGGGCAAAGCGGCGGTCAACGTGATCAAACAGACCTGGACAGTGCAAAATTCTATGCGGGCGATGTTTGTCATAACAGCGGGCTTACTTTAATGCCCAGTTATTACGACCTGTTTGTAAGCAAAAACTTCAGCGGCAGCAATGTACCTGCAGAAAGTTTATTCTCCTTATTATGGGTTCCTACAGGGTCATGGTTTGTACAAAATCATATACAGGCAAACATGGCTTACGACTCAAAAATTACGCAAACCGGGGATGGCTGGGGTAGTTCTTTTGGCGCATCAGCAAGCTTATTGCAGTATTATCTTGACCCGGCGAATAAAGCCGACTCTATTCGCAGAAAAGCTACCTTCTTCATGCCTAATGATTATTATCCCGATATTGATAAAGCTGATGGTGGATGGATTGTAGATTCTAATTTATTCAATAATGGTAAAATTTATATTCCCGGTCAAAAAGGCAACGGAGGTACTGACAAGGCTTATCCAAAGAAATATGTAGTGGGATCGCCTGCGGATAACGGAGGCTTTGGCGGTCAGCAAAATGTAAATCTTAATACCTATATGTTTCGCCTTGCAGAAGTTTACCTGGTATATGCAAATGCCATATTGGGTAATAATGCTTCAACTTCTGACCCTGACGCATTACAATACTTCAATGCTGTAAGAACACGTGCCGGTGTAGCGCCAAAAACTTCCATTACGTATGATGATATCTTCCTTGAAAAGAAAATAGAATTTGCATTTGAAGGAAATGAATGGTACGATTGGAAGCAATGGTATTATTTTGATCCAACGAGAGCGTTGCAATACTTCAGTACACAAAACAGGGGTAATTATAATATCTCTTATAATAATGGTAATCCTTTCATTACATTTTTCGGCGATGATAATGTAACGCCTGGAGTAGTAAATTATCCCATTACCCCGCAAACAGCAGATGTTCCCTACCCGGAATCAGAATTATTGGTAACGCCATCTCTGGCGCTGGCGCCTGTACCTTTTGATTTTAGTAAATTAAAATATTAGAATATCAATCCCATTGCATTATGAAAAAATTATTAATTATAGCGATTACTATTGTTGCTTTAGCTCCATTTGCCTGTAAAAAAGATTCGGGCAGTGGCGGAGGACAACCGGTAGTTACCGGGGTAAGAAGTATAGACACAACAAAACGCGACAGTCTCTTTACCGAAGCTGTGCCAGGAACTTTGATAGTGATAGAAGGTAATAATTTCAATGGCTTGCAGGCTGTGTATTTTGATGATACATCAGCATACTTTAATCCTTCTTATGTTACCAATACCAACATTATCATTACAATTCCATCTACTGCTCAAACAAGCGCCACAAATCCGAATGTAAAAGATATCATCAGGATAGTAACAGATCATGGTGAAACCTCCTATGCTTTTAGTCTTTACCTGCCGCCGCCCCAAATCTATTCACTTTCATTCGACAACTCAGGGTCGGTAGTATATATCAATGGAGCCAATTTCGAGGGATTGAAAAAAATAACATTCCCTATCAATGGCGGCACTGATACTGCCTTGTCCTATGAAGTAAGTAAAGATTATAAACAAATAAGTGCAGAAATTCCACCCGGAACTCCTTATACTGATTCCATACGTGTTTATTGCACTTATGGAACAGCAGCATATTCTTATCCGCCACCAATGAACATCACTTCTGTATCGAATGAAAATGGCGCGGGTGGTACAAGCATTACAATAACCGGAACCAATTTTATTGGTATTGATAAGGTTATTTTTCCCGGAGGCCTGGAAGGATCAAACATCCAGATAAAAGATGTAAATGACCTTTCTGTAACAGTACCTTCCGGCATTACAACAACTGATTCATTGCGTGTACAGGGCGTTTTAGGTTTGGCCACAGCACCCCAGTTATATGCATCTTATATTACACACCCGTCTCCGGGTTATTTATCATCATTTGACCAGCAATGGGCAGGAGATAACACTTCGTTTGTAGGGTGGACCGGCGGTTATGCAGATGCACCTACAGCCAGCGAAGCTTACCCTGGCGCCACCAGCGGTACAGCCGTTTTATTGCAATCCAGTCCCATGGCCGCCAATGCCGGTCCAACATCACAGGGAAATCCAGGTTTGCTCCAGTTAAACGATGTGCCCTGGGTTCCCAATACAGGCACATCCATTGCTGATTATGCCATGAAATTTGAAATTTATGTTGCCAGCCCGTGGAGTGCCGGGCAAATATGGATTGCAGTTGGTGATTGGTATGGATGGTCAAGTTACACTGCCAGGTATGCTCCATGGGAAGATGACCCGAATAAAGTATTTCAGCCATCAGGCTGGGTTACGGTTACTATACCGCTTACTGAATTTATATCAGGCAACCAGTACTGGCAAACATCCTGGAGTACAGCCGGCTCACCTGCATCGAAATTTTCAGATTATCCAACTACCGGAGTGGGATTTTTAATAGCAAACGATTTAAATGCAGCTGTACCTGCAAAAAGCATCAACGTGGCCATTGACAATGTGCGCATTGTAAAAGTGAAATAAATGTCCATATGAATAAAACATTGAAGAAATTTATTGCTGTAGCGTTTTCTTTAACATTGTTTTTCCTGTTTTTTGCCTGCAAAAAAGATATATCAGATAATGGTGGTGGTAATAATAATCTTGGTGGTGGTTACCCTGTTATCACTGATTCCAATTATAATCCCTCTGACCCGCAAACAGCGGCTACTATTGGATTTTTTGGTAATAGCTGGCAGGCAAAAACCTTCACAACACCCGGCACAGTTGATGGTACTGCCGCAACAGGCACAACTACAGATTCTTTAACCATTGATGTAAATAAAGTATTGGTGAAGGTATCGCCACTGCTCTATGGCAATAACTCAAATCTTTGGTCAGGACAGGTAGTAACGCAACCCGATCTGATGAAATATATTACGGATCTTTCTCCAAACATTATACGGGCGCCTGCGGGTAGCGTAAGCGATGTTTATTTCTGGAATGGTACAGATGCCGCACCTGCACCCGCAAGTGCTCCAGCTACTTTGGTTAATGCAGATGGCTCAACAAGCGCTGCGGATTATTGGTATGGTGGCAATACCGCTTCGTGGACGTTTTCACTTGATAATTATTATAATCTTCTTTCCCAAACACACAGCACAGGGATATTTACCATAAACTATGGTTATGCACGCTATGGAACCAGTGCAGATCCTGTTGCTGCGGCTGCACATCTCGCAGCAGACCTGGTTCGTCATGATAACGGAAGAATAAAGTATTGGGAAATCGGCAATGAGAATTTTGGTAACTGGGAAGCCGGGTACAGAATTGATCTGAGCCAAAATAAAGATGGCCAGCCCGAATTCATAACAGGCGCACTGTATGGCCAGCATTTTAAAGTATTCGCTGATTCAATGAAAGCTGCTGCACAGGAGGTTGGTGCAACTGTTTATATTGGTGCAATTTTGTATGAGCGACCAACTGCATCAGGCGACCCAACCTCTGAACAAACATGGAACCAGGGCGTTTTTCAAAATGCAGGCAATACACCTGATTTTTATATAGTGCATGATTATTTTACGCCTTACAATGCCAACACTTCTGCAGCAGATATTCTGGCCACTGCCACCGCAGAACCAGAACGGGCCATGGACTATGTGGAACAACAAATTTCTGCAGCAGGCGTAACCATGAAGCCCGTAGCTATGACAGAATGGAATATAAGGGCAACAGGTTCAAAACAAAATACATCGTTTATCGCGGGCATGCATGTAGCTAAAACGTTGGGCGCACTTATAAAAAATGGTTTTGGTGAGGCCAGCCGCTGGGATCTTTCCAATGGCTATGATAATGGCGACGACCAGGGTTTATTTAATATTGGAGATGAACCTGATGCACCGATATGGAATCCCCGCCCTGCATTTTTCTATCAATATTATTTTTATAAATTTTTTGGAGACAGGATGGTGTATGATACGCTTCGCGCCGGCAATGCGGATATCACCACTTATTCATCTACTTTCTCATCAGGCCAGGCAGGAACGGTAATTGTTAATTCAGGTACGCTTAGCCATATTGTATCTGTTGACTTTCAGCATTTCCCCGCAGGAAGCAAATATTATTGGTACGTACTTACCGGTGGTACGGATAATGGCGATTTTTCAGGGCAGGTCTTTGTAAATGGAACCGGGCCTGCAACGCCAACAGGCGGCCCCTTAAATTATGCTGATATAAAACCATATTCAGCATCGCTTAGCGGAACTATTAAAGTAAATGTGCCGCCCCGCAGTGTAATTTATTTGGTAGCGGATAAAAAATAGTTTTTTGTCAACTATAAAAATATAAAAGGGGTCACAATTAGTGATCCCTTATTTGTATGATAAATTAAAGTGCAGGAATTTGCGATATAGTTAGCATGAAATTGAATAACGTAAAATATTTCCTGTTGATCTTGTTATTAACCATGCAAAATAACTTGTTTTCCCAACAGGTTAAATTAATTGGCGAAGAAGATTATTATAACTGCAATGTTTATAGAATAGACTCACTTGTTCAAATTTATCAGAAGAAAAATCAAACAGATTCAGTTAAAAACATCCTGGAGCGGGCAATACAATGTCCATTAGAAACTTCTCGACAATTAAAGTTTTATTGGCAATTGGCGGATATTTATTACCAGCAGGGCAATTATAGTGGCTCTCTGCGCCTTATCAATTTATATGATAGTTCAAGATTCCTTGTAAAAACGCCCGATAATCCTTATCATTTAGCTTCAAACTTTGCTTTTGCTTTAGCACGGGCAAGATGTTATGAAGGAATGCATGATACAGATAATTTTATTAATGTATTAACTCCTTTTGTCTTTTTTAAATGGGTTGATTTTGATGAATTTTATGACTCTATATCCTATAAGAAAATTTATGATCATTATTTAGAAATTCTACTTAATAAATACTCTGTCAAACAAGTAAAACAAGAACTTGATAAAGCAAATTCAGGTTTTTATTATTCAGATAAAGCAGCGAACGACACAGATCAGTTTGGATTAATTGAACACAAAATAGATTGCTGGTTTATGTTCTTTAACAATCGGGTTTTATATTTAGATGTTTCAATATTTCCTAAACCCGGTGAAAAGATTTTTGATTATTTATCGAGAGATTACCAGTATAATAATTTTAAAGATGCTCCTTTGTTCACAAAAATAAAAAACATGTAAAGGAGCGTTGCCTTCTTATAATTAACATGTTAAAATGTTATTGAAATACTTTTTCTATGATATAAGGACAATGTAATACTTTACTTTCTTTATGAAATTTGCAACCATAATCATATTATCATTCCTTGTCATCACTTCCTGTACATCATCCAAAAATAAACAAGGTTTTTATTTTACTTCTTTGCCATCTTCTTCAACAGGAATACATTTTCAAAACACCATTACAGAAGATGACTCAACCAACATGTTTGTAAATGAATATACCTATATGGGTGGCGGCGTTGGCATTGGCGATTTTAATAATGATGGTTTGCAGGATATTTTTTTCACAGGTAGCCAGGTAAGCTCAAAATTGTATATCAACAAAGGCAATATGCATTTTGAAGATGTTACCAAAGCCGCCGGTGTTTCAACCAATGTTTGGTGCACCGGTGTAAGTATTGTTGATATTAATAATGATGGCTGGCCCGACATTTATGTTTGTGTTTCAGGCAAAGCAAATGCAGAGAAGCGCAGGAATTTATTGTTCATTAATCAACATCTTTCAAATGGACAGGTTAGTTTTAAAGAAGAAGCGGCAGAATATGGTTTAGCTGATTCATCCTATTCAACACAAGCTGTATTTTTTGATTATGATAAAGATGGCAGGCTTGATATGTACCTGCTCAATCATACATTAAATGATAATCGCCCTAACGATATTAAAGATGTAAAAATTGACAGCAATGCAATAGCTGGAGATAAACTTTTTCATAATGAAGGCATACCAAAAGGCATGAGCCATCCTGTATTTAAAGATGTATCTAAACAAGCCGGCATTATTGAAGATGGCAACGGGCTTGGTGTGGCAGTTAGCGATGTAAACAATGACGGTTACCCTGATATTTATGTTTGTAATGATTATATACGCAATGATATATTGTGGTTGAATAACAGGAATGGCACATTCAGTAATTGCATCGCTTCAGCAATAAAGCATCAGAGTTATTCGAGCATGGGCACTGATGCTGCTGATGTAAATAATGATGACATGCCTGACATTATCACGCTCGATATGCAGCCTGAAACCAATGAGCGCAAAAAAATGATGTATTCGTTTTTAAGCCAGCAGCGTCATGAACTGGAAATGCAAAAAGGTTATCAGCCGGAATACATTCGCAACATGCTGCAGTTAAACAATGGTGTGCGTAACATCAATGATCGTAGCGAGCCTTTTTTTAGTGAGGTCGGGCAAATGGCGGGCATTAATGAAACAGACTGGAGCTGGAGTGTTTTAATTGCAGACCTTGATAATGATGGATGGAAAGATGTGCATATAACAAATGGTTTAGGCAGAGACCCGACCAATATAGATTTTTTGGAGTATCGCCACAATACGGCTGTACAGAGCGGCTTACCCGATAATGATCCGCAGCAGCGCAAAAATTTTATGGAGCACCTGTCTGCTTTAGGCAGTGTTCAACTGCATAATTATTTATATAAAAATGAAAATGGGTTTTTGTTTAAAGATGTTTCTCAGCAAACCGGTTTCACACAACCATCTATTTCAAACGGTGCTGCTTATGCAGATTTGGATAATGACGGCGACCTTGATATTATTACTAACAATATAAACGGCGATGCATTTATTATGCGGAATGATGTGCGCCAAACAAATGATACATCACACAACAATAATTATCTAACTATAAAATTAAAAGGCGATTCCGATAACATAGATGGCATTGGCGCGAAAGTATTTGTATACAGCAAAGGCGTTACACAAATGCA
>JABDAV010000049.1 GCA_013289015.1 Bacteroidota bacterium
ACTGCACCATTGTTTACACTATTATCATGAAATGAATTAAAGAAAGTATTTGCCTTTTCTTCATCAAAATTCTTAATCGCTTCCACGGGTACTTTTAAAGCTTTGGCAACTTCATCCAGCAGTTGGGGTTCAATGGTTTCTTTGCCTTCAAGGAGTGAGATTTTCTTCTGGTTCCAGTCATCACCTAATTCAATAGCAAGCGCTTCCTGTTTAACGCCCAGCATTTCGCGTATGCGTTTTACGTTGCGGCCTTCGTGTATGATTTTTTCCATATAAACAATTAATCAGTTTTAAGGTATAAAGATAAACTAAGTTATAATTTGTTGCAGTATAAACAACAGTTGCTAAAATATGCATGCAAAAGTATAGAACAGTACGGGCAGAATAATTTATCCAGAGAACATAGGCTTACTTCATCCTCCTAAAAATCCCAACGCCATGCATACACAATACACCCTCAGCAAAGACCTGGCAGAAGACCTTGCCCAATTCTTCGAGTATCACAATCCTGCAGCGCTTAAAGAAAACCTGCGAAGGTTACTGGTAGATTTTCTTGACTATGAGTTACGTACAGGCTTATCATTCTACCTAAAAGATTTCTTTTACCCTTTTAACAGCCTGCTCGATGTACTGGACAAGGCAGGAAAAGAGATACAGGCATTCACGCAACAACCAGGAGAACAACCACCTGCTGCTGCGCAGGAAAAAGTGGTGGCATTTATTAAAGCCTGTATTAATCCTGAGAAAATATTTTTGTTGCATTATCATGTAACAAAAGATAAACACGAACACTTGGACCTGCTGGTGGTTATTCCATCTACGGCAACAACATCCTTTAGCCATTATGAACGGGTAATATCAATGGCCAATATGGAGAACATCAGCATTGATGTGTCTTTACATAGATCAGAGGTTATTCAGCAACAGTTAACAGAAGGCCATTTGTATAATAACATGGCATGCAATAAAGAAAAACTTATATACAGCAATGAGCTTCCCGCTTTTTCCTATCCTTCAAAAGAAATACTCCAAACAATGGCAACCAATGCTGAAAAACAATTTATGCAGGCGTATGCAAAAGCAGATAGTTTTTTGGAAGGCGCATCTAATTATTACGTTGAGAACAACCGGCAAATGACAGCCTTTATGTTACAGCAAGCTGTTGAATTAACTGTAAGAGGTTTGATAACAGCCTTACTTGGCAATTGTGCCAAAACACACAGGTTTAAAGAATTGAAAAAGCCATTGCGCAGATGTTTGCCGGAGCTGCAATATTTGCTTTCTGAAAACGAAGAAGAAGAAAACCGTTTACTGCGTCTATTGGAAAAAGCTTACCTTGAATCAAGGTACACAAATGAATTTTCTATAACTGATAATGAGCTGCAACAACTGGTAGGAAGTGCGGAGGCATTCTATGAAAGTGCAAAAGATTTATTTGATGCAAAGCTGAAAGTGTTGTTGGGTTGATTGGGAAGATGGGACTTATGTTGTAGCGGAGTTTTCAATGCAAAGCCTTGAGCGAGGCTGAGCCCCCGCGTTTAATTTAAATGGATATTATTATTTATTAATGCAGCCAGGATAGGATAACCGCAGGGTCGCACCCCCCACACATTGCTTCGCCAGGCAGACCTTGCTGCGACAGAAAAATATATAGAAGAAGTTAATTTATGCCTGCTGAAATAAAGAATTTAAGCTACACCAGGTTCATGCTTCAACCATGAAGGAAGTATGGAGGAAGTATGAAGGAAGTATGAAGGAAGTATGGAGGAAGTATGAAGGAAGTATGGAGGAGGTATGAAGGAAGTATGGAGGAGGTATGGGGGTGTTGGCTTTTTTGCGCTGACAGGACAGGCTACTTTATAAATTATATGACTTCCGGCAATGTCTCTCAACGGATAATGAGCTGAGCTACCTCAAATGAATTAGAAATTCATTTACAATCTTTAAAATGGTCACATGCAGTTTTAGATTAAATTTGCCACCGAACTTTTTTGCATGAAAAAAACGCATATTATAGCATTGGTGCTTATTGCTGCCGCAATTGCAACGCTTATCAGTTTTATGGGTGATGTAACTACCTATGAAACTATTGCATCGGCAAAGCAAAAGCCGGGTAAGTATGTGAACCTGATAGCGAAGATGGACAAAAACCAGCCAATGAATTATGATCCCGTTAAAGATCCAAACTACCTTACATTTACCGCGGTGGATACTTTGGGTAATTCCATCGAGGTGGTTTATCATAATTCTAAGCCTACCGATATGGAAAAAAGCGAAAGGCTGGTGTTGCAGGGCAAAGTGGAAGATGGCGAGAAAATAAATTGCTAATGGTCCAATGCTTAAGCCCAGGGTTCTTACCTCACATCAAATTAGCTGTACAATGACAATCCCTTAACAGAAAGCAGTCTGTGTTTGATACTATGCCGGTTTCTTGGTGCTCACATTAGCTCTGTAGTAAAGAATCCGCTCCAACCCAAAATTTAAGAATTATATTTATGGCTACAGTAAAAATATCTTGCATAACAGAAAATATTTCTCCATTAAATGAAACCTTAAACATAATAGGATTTGCATTTAGTTCTGACATGGATTTTTTGAAAGCAAACCTACTATATGAAACTTTTAAAAAAGGAATTGGGCAACTTGGTGCATATAGATATAAGCAAAGTCCATATTTTTTTTCACAGTCTGATTTCGATTCACAAGAGTTAACACCAGAAGATATAGCTAATCTTGACAATAATATTGATGTCTATCTGGCATTTTTTGAAAACTTAATTAGTAGTTTTTGGTTGATAAAAGACAATTGCTGTTCATTGAGCTCTATTCATCTGTTCCTGCCAGAGCACAAAAGGTTGTTAGAAAAAAGTACTAACGTAAGATACTCAACCTGCGACGGGCGGCTAAATGTTGTGCAACCTTTTTCCAAAGATGAAATAAGCAGAGCTGTTGATACCTATTTAAAAGCTTCAAATCTTTTTTACCACCAAACCTTCAAAATTAAAAAAGTTAAATCTACTGAATCATCTTTGATTGCAAAACGAGAAAGAGTTCCATATGATGTGAAAAAAATAACAAGAATCGAGCGAGCATTTGGATTTTTAGGGCTCGCACGCTCTACATCCCAACTACCTCAAAAAATAGCGTTTTATGTTTGCATTTATGAGTCATTGTTTTCTGGAAACTCACAGGGTGAAATTTCTCACCAGTTAGGAGAACGCATTGCGCTATATGCAAGTGATTCAAGATTTTTTAGAAGAAGTATATATAAACAGTTCAAAGATGCTTATGCAATTCGGTCAAGTTATTTTCATGGTGGTTCACTTTCAAAATCAGAAGCGCAGTTAAAAAGCATTTCAAAATTTTTAGATGATTTAACGAGAGAAGTTTTAAATCGAATTGTGTTAAAAGACGCTGATATATTTAGTCAAACGGATGGAAGTTTGGAAAAAAGCTTCCGCGATTTATTGTTTGAAGATGAGCGAAGACCATCAGGATTGACAATTGAAGATGGATTAGATTATTTACAATTTAGAAATGAGCTTTTTTAAGCACAACGATTGATAACTTAATTTGTCTCCAGCTCCTTCAAAATATTTTTTACTTCTTTTATCGATTTGTCAAATTTATCAGTGTTCCGAAAATTTTCATTTATTCTTATTATGTACCAATTGAGGTCATAAAACGATAGTGGATATCGAGCAGCTAATTTATCTTTCATTGTTTTAAGAAATTCTTCAACCAATAATAAATCTTCTTCACTTTTACTAGCAAGCTGAATTATCCATTCTGACAACAAATATTTGGCTGAATCGTGAAAAGAATGTTGTGGTTGATATTGTGGATCAACTAATATAAACATCAAATCCTCTATTTCGTTTAATGCAGAAATAGTATCAACCTTCGTTATATCAGTATTGCCTTGAATAGAATATGGAGCTTGCTTATTTGCTCTAACATAATCTGCTAAAAATTTAAAGCCGTTCATACTTTTTAGATTGGCAAGATATTTTGCGGCTTCAACTTTTATTTGAAAATCAGCTTTTCCATCTGTTAGAACTAACTGCAAGGATTTTATTACCAAGTCCGGGTTATTATCTTTTATGATTTTGGCTAAGTGTAAGTATAAGTAATCATTATAATCAGTAATATTCTCAAAAATTGGATAAAGATTACTTTCATGCCCACCAAGTTTTAAATAAATATCTACACAATGAACCAATGCATAATCTTTTAATCGTCTTTTTACTATAACATCTAAGATTAAATCTTTGGCACTTGCAATTTCAAGTTGATAACACAAGAAAATATGATTGCCTAACACCCCAGGATAATTAATGCCCTTCTGTAGATTTGAAATGATTTGTTTTTTTAAAACTGGTATTTCTTGCTGAGGAAGTTTGCTTATAATTAAATCGCTGAACTCGGACTTATGATTAAATCCACTTAATGGATTCTTTATTCCGCTTGCATCCATCCAAATCATTTGAATTAAGTATTTGGAATCTGTTACAAATTCGAACTTTTTGAAAATTTCTGCAAGAAGAACTTCGATTCTTCTAAAATGATCTCTGTGATTTTCTTGCCATAATGCATTTTCAAAATTTGCAGTTAGTAATTTCTGATTATAATACTCTTCTAAAATTTCAAGTAGATTATTTTCATTTGAATTTACCAAAGATGAATGTTCTAAAATGGTTTGTGCCCGGTAATATTCAAAAGCGTCATCGTTTACAAAAAAATTTAAAAATTCATTTAAGTCAACTATTTTTCTTCCTTGTGAGTAATGTATTATAAATCGGGATATAACATCTGAATCAACTAATACTCTGGAACGCTCTGAATTAGCATGCACAAATAAATTTTCTTTATCAATCGATTTTTTTCCATAACCTTTAAAATATTTGGTTATGGCTTTTTCAAAAAAGTATAGTGATTGCAAACATGCAACGTCATTCCGTTTTCTAATTTTTTGCAATTCCAAATCCTTTTCCCAATAGTCATTATCAGGAAATATTGTATTCTCAGTTGCGTCTTTGCATAGTTGAAGGAATTGATCGTAATAAAATTTATTTTTTGATTGATTTAATCCATGTATTAGCGACTGTAACTCTCTTACAGAAATATTATCTTCTTCGTATTCGAAAAGTAAGTAATCAAAACAGTCAGGAGTAATTAACTCTCCGTATTTCCACTTTATCGCTTCATCTTTTTCCTTTAATGAATTAATTAGCGCTTGTAACACAATTAAACTGGCATTAGAATTCTCTACTAACTCATTAATTCGTTTTAAACCGCTGTCATATACATGTTCTTCCAATATCCTTTGAAAAAAGAATATTATTTCAAAAACGATAACAGGAGTTGTAGAAACTAATTGGGAGATTTTTTTTGAAAGTCTGTTATAGAAATTATCAGTTTTAAATCTGTTAAAAGCTAACCATTCAGGCTCAAGAATAGCTTGGAATAATTGACGAATCTGAGAAGGTTTGTTTGTGTGTAATATAAAAGTCTCCAAGTAATATTCAGAACCACCAAGACTTATTGGTTTATTATATGAAATCAATATTGGAATTCCTGATAAACCATACTCATAAAAATGTTCGACAAGGTCTAAGGAAACAATAAGGAGGTACATGCCGTTTCTAAATTGATGGTGCTGGTTTAGTGGCAGTTTAATTAACTTATCTAAAAGCTTTAAATCACCTAGCTTATTTATTGCAAGCAGCTGCAAGAGATTATTAGCATATTCTGCATTGGCAGTTTTAAAAATTTCAGTCCTGATGTTAGCAAATAAGTCAGGAAGATTTCTTTCTTTAAGTTTTACATTTTGAAGTATTCTTGTGCAAGTTGTTTTAGTGAAATCTTTATAATTGTTATTATTGATAATATCGATTAAATATCCTATTGCCAAATCACAATCTTCAATAAAATATGCTACTTCTTTTTCATGAGTTACAAATAGAAACACATTTAAGTCATTGCATCGTTCGATTACTGTTTTTAGAAAAAAATGAATGGTGCTTACATCGTATTTTGTTTTTTCAGTTTTAAAAATTAGTTCGGGATTATCACGTTCTAAGAACTCAATAAGTTTTTTTAATTTTTTCTTGTCATCAGTAAATGATATGAGAGTGCAATATGATTGAATCCATTTAAGCTTTAACTTTCTTATCTTGTATCCAATAGATACATAAGAAAATATTTGGTTTTCTTCCAAAATTGATAACCTTAAAGCCGCCAAATGTTCTTGAAATAGCGCATTTACAAAAGACCACTTTCCTGAGTATATACTTATTAGAGCGCTCTGTTCTAATATTTCTAATTCTTGCGGATTGAAAAGCTCGTTTATTTGAGTGGTTTGATAGGAATTTAATCCGGATAATTGTAAAGCAAAAGCAAGTTTTTGAAGTGTTTTATTGTATAAACTTTCATTTTTATTTAGCGGCTTCCCGCTCGGCAGCCTTCTACGGTTAGTTAAATACTCATTTGATATGAAATTCGATAATGCTTCAGTCTTTGTTTTTGGAAATACAGAACTACCATTTTTAAATAATTCGACTAAATAGATAAGATAAAATGGATAATAGAGTATTGCGCTAAGATTATTATGTTCAATAATTTTCAAAAAATCTGACTGTTCGGATTGCAACGAATTACTTATGTAATTCACAATATCATTATACTGTAAAGGGTATAATTCATAAGGCTCAAAAGAATCAAGTAGTGATTGTAAATTATACTCTTCATAGAATAAACTTCTACATGATAATATTACAGGAATTGTTTGATAATTTTCAGCAAATTCATTTATATGTTTTGCAAAATCAATAAATGAATCAGGCGATGTCTCATCAAGTCCATCAATAATAATTATTAACTTGTGAAAGGGAATTTCCTGCCAGAAACCGTATTTTGAATTGAGTATATCTTCGATTGCTTTAGGACTATAATTTTTTATTTCAATAATTATTGGTTGCTTATTATACTTATCTTCTAATAAATAGGAAGTGTATTTTAAATAAGTGCTTTTCCCACTATAAGGATCTCCAACTAAACATATTTTATTTAAAGAAGATTTATTTTCAGAAATAAGTAAATCTGTTAGATTAAGTGATTTTGGTCTTTCAAATAAATAAACATTTTCACGTTTGTTGTAGTTTATGATTGACCGTTGTATATAAGGTTCTGGTTTTTCAGATGTCGTTAATGCTTCTTTTTTAAGTTTAGCTAAGCAATATTTTTCAGCCTGGTAGTTACAAAAAAATAGTTGTACAAAATTTTTATTTTGTTTTAAAAAAGTTTCCAAAAATTGTATGTCCCAAGATTGATACTGAACACCATATTGGTCCTCTAATATTTTCTTGTATGATTCTGTAATGCTTGTAGTCTTTTTATAGCCTAAATAAGCCGTTGTTGCTATAATGAAAAGTTTAGTCTTGTTAATGAAATTATTACTAATAAATTCTTCAAACGCACTTTTTAATTCAGTTGTAGAAATACCATCATTATATTGTTTGCATTGGATACAAGTGTGTAATTCCTCTGGATTAATGTTGTAAATATCTATGCCATCTTGTTTTTGACCGTTAATTAAATAAGGTTGAAAGAAGTTATCCGTAAAGTATTTATTTGCTATTTGGACACACAAATCCTGAAATTGGTTACAACTTAAATCATTCCAACTGAAAACTGCTTTATACACGTTTTATTCTTTATTAAAGACAAGATAATAAAAAGAAGTTTGTAGTTTAGGAAGAAGATAAAAATAAAGAACAATGCAGCGATGTATGCATTATTCTGGTGGCAAGGTTTTTTTATGTATAGTAGTCAGCGATAAAGCTAATGAATCAAAATAAAAAATACAAACCTGTTATTTACTACATGTTTATAGAAAGTTTACATGGTTTGGCTGGCATCCAGTATTCCTTCTTTCCAACAACATTAATTGCCCTGGCATTTGTGTTTTGGGCTGCGGCCCTGTGTTGCTGTATAGTTCAATCAGGCAACCAATATAATAGTATCATCAGCCGATGCAATACCATCAGTGCTGTTATCTGCAAAAGAAAAATGAATCGTCCCGTTCTTAATGCTTGCCTTAGCAGATTCAGCGCCCGGCAACCTGCCTTTTGATACCAATATCAGCGGGTAACTTAATGCCATATCCGGGTAAACACTTGTTACCGCACGGCTCATTAAAGCGCTGGTTGCCCTGTAGTAGCCTGTGCCGGTATGCCCATATGCCGGGAAACTCTTATTAAAAAATCCTGTTCCGGTAAATTTCTTCACCGCACAGTCCTTTAGCTATGTGTCTTTGCCGGAGGACTGTGCGGTTTCACAACTATATTAAGCTACCTGCTGTTATGCCTGATGCTTCCTTCTCTGCTGCAACCGCGCTTTCGTCATTCTTTCCCTTAAACCACCTTCGTTAATAAAAGCTTTTTCAAGTTGTTCAATTTGTTTGTGCAGCAAATAAGTAACGATCTTTATTAAGCATATTACTGCATTGGCGCAAATTTCAGGATCGATATGTTCTACTACCCTTTGGTAAGTTTCATAAGTGGCGTTTGGTGTTTTTTACAAATAACGTTTTTCGATTTGGTAATTAAACTTTGTGAACGTGACCTCGACGTGAGGAGAGGTCTCCCGAATTTATGCGGTCTGAATTTTAAGAGATTATTTCGGCAATAATTAATTTTCAAAGGCCTCAATGATTGTTTCGCAATTCTCAGTCGCAAAGAATCTCAGAGCTGTTTAAATTTATAGTTTGCAAACATCTTTATAAGAAAATGGATACAATATGCATTTGAACCACAATAGGATCATAGGCACATAGGGATCACATAGACTTAGCTATGTGTGCATTTTCTATGTGTCTATTGTGGTAAAAATATTTGCATACGAAATATTTGAAATCATTTTTAAACAGCTTCTTAGATGAACGAAAATGATTATTCAATTGCTCCTTCGAAAAAGACGTCATTTCTATTTTTTGCTTTGAAACCTACAGGTCTGGAATTCGACATCACGAAATCCCTTAACTTAATAACATTGCCATAAGGGCTGATGCCAAATACAGAGGTTTAGGCTTATTTCTACGAAAAATAATCGAAATAACTTCGATGTTTCTTCGATCTATTGGATCGAAATTATATCGAAGTTATATCGAAGAAATGAGCTTATTGTCTATAATTTGTCTATACCGTCTTATACTGGAAAAACTTTACAGGTCAGGACGATACTATTGAATGAGCTTTACCGGGCAAAGGTTTTACAAAGCGGGGAAGATTTTGGAATAAGATAATAACCAAACATCTTTTCTGTTTTATCTCTTATAAAAACTCCGCCAACGGGTTATTCAGGTGTTTTTTAAAAGCCCGCTTTTTGCTCAGGTAATATTATGAGCTAAACAAGATTCTTCATATTCCTTTTTCGCAATGGTGTGTCACGGTTCTGTGAGAAGCTTGGGCTGAAATGTCCTTCCGTATCCGACCTCTGCCTGGCGAAGCAATGTGTATGGGTGCGGCCCTGCGGTTATTCCTATCCTGGCTGCATGCAACATGCCCTATAACAAAAGATGGCGATAAACAAAATCAAATAAGAAAAGGAATACCTGGTTGAATGTTGAATGTAACAAGTGTTGAATATACAAGACAATTGCAGAACACTGTAATAACTTTTCTGTATTTGCTTTTTCAATAGTAAAAATCTTTACGAAGAAAATACATGTTTCAGGCTTTTGGTAATACCGGTACAAGTTCATGTTTTTCCGCGCTTTTGTTTTATCATAGAAATCAATCGCGGAGTTGCTTACATAAAATGGTAGAGAAACAAAGCGTCGCCGAAAAAGGCATGCTTTGGCTGGTCTTTTATTTCTAATTGAATGAAAAGCGTAGCTTTAGTGATGCCCCTTAGATTGATAATGGATTTGAGTGAAACCCTGCACCGTATTTCGTTGTTTACAAGTACAGCCTGTCCGAACTTAAGTTGCTCTATGCCGTAGTTTACTTCCATTTTAAGGTTCTGCACATCTGCGATCTGCTTCCAGAAATAAGGTATAAGGGAGAGTGTGAGATATCCGTGTGCTATGGTAGTTTTAAAGGGGCTTTCTTTTTTGGCTCTTTCTACATCAATATGTATCCACTGATGATCCAGGGTGGCATTGGCGAAGTCGTTTATCTGTTCCTGTGTTATTTGATGCCAGGGAGATACTCCGATCTCTTTGCCCAGGTGCGATTCGAATTCTGCATGACTCTTTATAACTACCATGGGGGCTAAGATAATGGAATGATTTGTTTTTTAATAATGATTATATACTTAACGATCCTGCACGTTAGGCGTTGTTGAAAAACCCGGAGATCATTTATAAGCATAGCCGGAACCTGCCTGGAGCCTATGCCATGCAGTTAAACATTCTTTGCCAGGGTTCACTGTGCAATAAAACTTCGTTGATTTGCAATTCCTGTTTTTTTAAATATTCAGTCTTTTGTATTTTAGTTTATGATTTCAAAAGTATTGGAACATAGTACGAGGAATATTTCATTTTCAGCAGATGAACTGAAGCCCTGGACAAAAGAT
Source organism: Bacteroidota bacterium (assembly GCA_013289015.1). Taxonomy (GTDB): domain Bacteria; phylum Bacteroidota; class Bacteroidia; order Chitinophagales; family Chitinophagaceae; genus Parafilimonas. Next base: position 10,579 of record JABDAV010000049.1, read on the forward strand.
GATGAACAACTAATAAGCGCTTATATAAAGATCCATGACAGGGAACAGCACATTAAAAACGCCGGAAAAGTATTGGAAAGCGAAACGAAGTGTATTAATGAGGAAATTGAGCAAACGAGACAAAAGCTCACTGAGGTTGAAGCACAAATAAAAGAACTGAGCAAATTTGCCGACACTTTTATTTTGCCCGATCCGAAAAAGGAAGATAAGGCAAACAAAGTATTTGATGAAGCGGATAAGGTTTATAAAACAATTACCAGCTACCAACAATTGCTTATAAAACTGGGAGATAACCTTGAAAATTTTTGTGTATTAAAGTCTGGGTTTCTTAATAACCTTGAAGATTTTACTTTGTGGGATGAATATAATGCTGCAAAGCATGAACACGTAAAGAACTATGAAATTAATTCAATAGATATTGTAAGTTTTGGATTGGAAGATGAATTTTTCAGAGGGTATATTTCGATTCATAAGGAAAGCAATCACGCAGTTTTTGACCGCGCTGATAAATCCGTTGAAAATTATAATGCACTGATATTGGAAACCAAAATTCAATACGTAATATGGGAAGAGTTTTTAAAGCGTGTGCATCTTATTCGTGCGATCGTTGAAAGCAGCGGCAATCAATTGATAAGTTCAGTGAATTAAGAATAATTTTTTTAAAACGACCTCACCGGCCGTACATGGTATTTTAAAGTTTTTAGGTTATAGTTGTCTGCCATAATACTATAGTCAAAACTATGGCAGAATGCCTTATATTCAGTAAACTCGGTAGAAGTCCAGTATAAGGCTAATGCAAAACCGCCAACTACATTCCTGTTGGCATATAATGCATCTAATTCATCATCAGTTGGCAACCGCCAGTCGGAGTAACCATTTAAACTCAGGTTTGCACAGGTATCTTTTGCCTGTTGCCAGTTAAATTCACCCAGATCATTTTCTGCAGCAATCAAGCCATGCTTTCCTGTTTTGTCGTTCCAGTAAAAAACTATTCCACCCTCGTATTTTGCACCGATCACTGTTTTTTTAAGTTCCTGTAAATTTTTGAAACTGCTGTCTGCCTTGTTTTTTTGTATTTGCGCTTCTTTCAATGCACTATCTGCGAGCAGTTTTTGTTTATTTGTTTCTTCCAGTGCTACCTCAGTCAATTCTTTTTGCTTTTGCGCTTCTATTAGCGCACTGTCAGCAAATTTTTTTTGTGTTTGCGCTTCTTCCAATGCATCAACAGCATCTTTTTTTGAAGCAATTGCATCCTGCCTTAACGCGTCAATTTTATCAAATGTTAGTTTTACTTTTCCTGTTACAACGTCTTTTTTAGTAGGATCAAATGCCTCTGCGGCGAAATATTTATTGATAGCGGTTTTATATTGCCCGTTTGCGAAAGCATCATCACCTTGTTTAATGGCCTCGGTATAATTGTTCTGCGCTTTTGCAGTAACAAAAAAGATGATACTAAAAAATAAAAAAAATATCCTGTTCATTTTTACTACGGGCATTTTGCTTTTATTGACTGAATAACCTGTTTCATTACCAGGCTGTCCGGGTGAATAGCCATAATACTATCCATTTGTCGTAAAATATCTTCCGGGCAACCATTTGCGTTTGTTATTCTTTCAGCTCTTTCTGTTAAATCATCAAAATCTTTCCGCCCGATTATCGCTATTTTTTCATTTACTTTTTTAAATGCTGAATCTGCGACTTCTCTGGCAGCAACTGCTGAATCTTTTTGTATCATTGCCAGCCCTTCAGCTTTCTTTGCTCTAAGTCTCTGGGCATTGGAGTCAAGCCAGAAATACCCGGCAATCACCAAAGCAATCAGCGCACATATTAAAAGACTATAGGTTGTGCGCAACCTTTTCTTCGTTTTTATCAGTTCTTCCCGATGTTTCTTTATTTCTAATTGTTTCTGTACTTCAATAAAATTGCGGCTTTTAGCAATCCATGCAAGTTCTTCTTCGCCCGTTTTAAATTTTTCAAGGTAGGGTTCAATAAACAGTAATTGTTTTTCAGTAAAGAACTCCCTGGCTTCATTTTTTACAGATACCTGGCTCTTTATTAATCGCCGTACTTCGAGTATAGCTATTTCTTCATCGCTTCTTTTTGCCGCTATGCTTAGGGCAAGTGAATCATGTGCCAATTCATATAAATTTTCATTCTCAGCGCAATTCACAATACGGCTGTTAACAAACAATTCTACTGCATCATCTACCAGTTTTTTATCAATACCAGGCAGGCGGTCAGCGAGTTCCTGTTTGGAAATAGGTTCCTTCGTACCTTCCAGTGTACAAAATGGTGAAAGTATTTTCCAGACGGTTTCGGGAGGAATATTACCATGCTTAAGACTTAGATCCCGGCTAATGCATGTTACCTGTTCTTCCAGGAAATTGCGCAACACATCGCCAATATCGCCAATGCGATTAAGTACTTCTGTAGTGATAAGCGCCTCTGTCACATGGCTTGAATCTTTAGTGGTTTCAAAATACAGCTTATCAAAAAAAACCTGCAGGTAAGGCAATTCGATGAACAGTGTTTTTTTATTTCCTTTTATCCTGTTGAAAATACCCTGTGTAATATTTTCCAGCTCATCTGTTTTGAATTTTATATTGGAATATTGAAAATTATTTATGCCTTTTATAACGTGTATTACTTTTTCAAGCGACATTGGTTCTATGCGCAATTTTTTGCGCAACAGCTGAGGTATTTCTTTTTCCAGTTCAAAAAGATATCCGAGGTATTCTTCGCGGATGCTGAGAATAATCTTCACTGGTTGATCAACTGAAAGAATTTCTTTTATGGCCGTACTAAAAGAATACTGTTCTGTTTTGTTGCCAAGTACATACAGTTCTTCAAACTGATCAAATATTAAGTAAACAGGTTTGAAAGACGATTTATAAACTGCTTCTATTTTAGCAGTAATCTCTTTAATAACAGGATCTTTCTGCTCTGTATAAATAAATTTATCATCGCTTGCATCACACAAAGCTTTATCCAGCGAGGAAATAAGGTTACTGCCTCTTCTTATGTACAGCGCTAACCAATCGTAAGAATTAAATTTATTGGCAAGGCCGCATTGTATCAAACTTGTTTTACCTGTTCCTGATGTTCCATAAACCAGCAGTATCTGCGTTTGAAAGATCATTTGATACAACGCTTCAACTTCTTCTGTTCGCCCAAAGAAAAAGTCCTTGTCCTCTCTTTGATAACTGTTGAGAAATTTAAATGGATATATTTTTTGCATGCATGACCAGGATATTAAAGATTACTTAAGTTATCGGCATACAAATCACTTTCTTTTGACTTGAAATTAAATGATGTGCCAAGTAAGGTATTCATTGCATCTTCAAATTGCTTAACAACAATATCGAGGCGGATATTTCTTTGCACTTCATCCTTCTGTTCTTCTGATTTGATCTCCATTGATCCTGTTGAGATAGCGTTATAGCTGATTGTTTTTTCATTCTCACTCTGAAGAGAAAAATAGCGTAACCCGCTTTCTTCCTGCATACATTCATACAGAAATATCTGGGAATCAAATTCATTGGTTAGTGCATTATAATCTAATAAAAACGGAAGTAAATTGATTGATTTGTTTTTGTTACGAAAAAACACTGAGTATGTTTGTGTAGGCGTGTTATCATATTTAAGATATCTAAGCAGGTTTTTAGCTTCGTTTTTTTCCAGGATGTTCATGTCTTTAATATAGCGCGCCGGGGAATTGCGTGTGGACTCGTATTCTATTCTTTTTAAAGTTACCAGCTGATAGCAGGAAAAAAAATTAAACTTCTTAAGAATATTTGTTAACGAGATTTCTGCGGTATGGCATTGCCCAAGCCCATAAGCTTCTTTGCCAATATCTGTGCCTTCTAATTTTTCCAGTTCAGAACAAGCTAAATTAAATTTGCTGCCGGGTTCTGTAAATTCATTTATATCCCCGATATCCTGTTCTTCTATAGGATAAGCCAGTTTATTATTCCTGTATATTTCAAGTAAAGTCTGAAACAACCTGCGCAATTCAATCAGTTTGAGTGGGCGGTTGCAGCAAAAAAAGTTTTTAAGAGCAACTTTATCAGTATCTATATCCCTGTTCCTGTTCTTGTCATCCCATAATTTTGAAACAAAAAGATAATTGATCAATTGTAACGCTATCCTGTAGGTGCTGAAGCAATGATTGATATACTCATCAATTTTCGTTTCTATCTTTTTATCCTTATCATTTCCTATCGAAAACAGTCGCCGTAACTGCCAGCCTATTGGCCAAACAAAACTTTCTTCAAGAATTCCCTGGGCTTCTTTAAGCGGCTGCCGTTTACTTTCCCAATCATCCTGATCTTCAGGAGGAAGGCAATTGAGAAATGATTCAACTTTTTTATGCTCTTTAAAAAGGATAATTAACTCTTTTGTCAGTATGGCATTAAATACTTTGTTGCTGGTAACCACACCAAAATTGGCTTCATTTATATGACCGATGTTATATACCTTATTTTCATAAGTAATATTTGTTACATTTTCGTGCTTCATTAATTTTTGAAGATCCGAAAGCCGGTAATTTATTGTTTGCTCCTCCCCGTTAATAATGAGAGTTATGGTGTCGTTATTTACTTCTTTGATGAAGACATTATCATTATTTTCCATAGGGCAGTTGTGTATAATTATTAAAAACCTGCTTTCCCGGTTTTTTCGATATTATAAATTTTGTCTGCAAGTTGATTGAAAGTGGTAGCATACTTTCACTGAGCCTTTTTCATTTTCTGTAAAATCCGCAGTTTTGAGGCGGTGTACTTCTTTATTGAACTGGTTCCACAGATCGTTTACATCACTAAAGTTAGTATAAAATGTTTCAACTTAGCTGCTTCTTTTTAAAACCAGGCATTTTCATTCTGAAGCTGGGAGACGCTGCGATAACTGTTCCCTAACTTTACAAAAAACATTTGTATGATGAAAGCATTTTTGGGCATGGGACTATTAGGTTCAAATTTTGTTAAAGCAATGCTGCAAAAAGGCGATGTTGTGCAGGTATGGAACCGCACAACATCAAAAGCAAAAGCATTGGAACAGCATGGTGCAAAAGTTTTCGATAATGTTGAAGATGCAGTACAGGGTGCAGATATAATTCATGTTACATTGAAAGATGATGCAACTGTTGATGAAGTGCTGGAAGCTGCCGCCAAAGGTTGAAGCAGGGAGCCGTTATTTTTGACCATACAACTACTTCGGTTAAAGGTGCTAAACAAAGAACAGCTTATTGGAAGAGCGAAGGGTTTGTATATCAGCATGCACCTGTTTTTATGGGTCCGCAGAATGCACTGGAAAGTACAGGTTTTATGCTTGTTTCAGGCGCTCAGTCAATTATTGAAAAGTATGAGCCGCAATTATCTGAAATGACTGGCAAGCTTTTAAATTTTGGCGCTGAAGAAGGTAAAGCGGCCGGCATCAAATTATCAGGAAATCTTTTCCTGTTAAGTGTTACGGCGGGAATTGCGGATGCGCTTGCATTGGCTAAAGTGCATGGCATACAACCGTCAGAGCTGTTGCATCTTTTTAATAACTGGAACCCGGGTGCAATGGTTCCGGCACGCCTGAAGAAAATTGCAGAAGGTAAGTTTAATGAACCGTCATGGGAATTGAATATGGCCCGTAAAGATGCGGGACTAATGTTGTCTGCAGCCAAAGAAGGCGGAACAAATTTAACCATCATACCCGCTATTGCAGATGTGATGGATCAATGGATAGCTAAAGGTCATGGCAGTGATGACTGGAGTGTGATAGCGAAGGATAGTCTTTAATAATTGAGTAGGTTGCTGCATGTTCTATTGCCGCTGGTTTGGAGATCATTCCAAACAGTTGAACATTTAATGGCGGCCTAAGGGCAGAACACTTCGCCGGGCTTATGTCTATAAATAAAGGCCGGAATTTCCAGCCTTTATTATTATAAATTATTGCTATCAAGCTTATACTAATACCATTGAACATCTGAAGTGTTGCCGGTATTAAAATCTTCCTGCATTAATTGTGCTCCGGTATCACTGTTGTAAAGTTTTACCCAATCAATGTAGCCTGAGCCTTTGCAACGTACATCTATCGACTGTACAGGACCTAAGCGGTAAGTTACTTTGTAAGGGATTGTAAGAATAAGCGAGCCGCTTTTGTACACATTCAGATTACCATCTTTCAATTCCAATGCAATAACAGTGTAGTCTTCAAACGCGTATACCAATTGTGGTATTCCAAAGTATTGTTTTGTACCAATACCTACGCTTGTATAATCCTGGTTGTGTGCAATAAAGGTTACGTGCGCTGTGTTTTTTGCACCTGTAATATCAAGGCTTACATCAAAATCACCTACAGCAGTATTACCTGTAGTTGGATTCTTTAAATTTACTTCAAACTTTGTGCTATCCCCTACAAAAGTGTGACAGTTGGGAATTTTCAAAACAGTGTGTGTAAAATAAGATCCCGATTTGAAGTTTGGATTAGGAATGTGTGCGATACCATCAGCGATAAAATACTTATCATGAATAGTATCAACTACAGGATAGCCATCTTCAAAAATAACGCCATACCATTTACCAGGATAACAACCACTTGTTACCGCATTGCTTTCTGTTGATGAAACTGGTTGGATTGATTTTCCGGTGGTTTGTTTGCTGCACGATATAAGGCATACAAACAAAAAACCCATTGCAATTGTTGCGAGTCTTTTCATTGATATTGATTTTATAATTTCGACACAAAATAGCTGGTTTCACTTTTGCTTTCGCTATTATTTGCTTTTATTTTTTTAAATAAGCACATGGCTTTTTTTTCAAACAAATTGTATAAATGTTATGTGCAGTAGCCATGATCTTGTTTGGTCTTACAACAAACGAATTTGATTGTATGAAAGGATATTGATTCCGTCTGTGAACCTTTGTTGGGCAAGAATAAAAGAACAGAAAATTTATTTATAGAATAAGAAGTAAAAAGATGGGAGTATCGAACAGATTACGTCCACAGTGATTTTGTATGTACAGTTATTATTTGATTGAAAAAAATCTTTAAGAAGCTAAACTAACTTATGGTCAATGCAAAATTTTAAAAGCAGGAAGTTATGGTTATATGTAATGTCGTTATTCTACATAATAGCAGGCGTAAACCATTTTGCCCACAAAGAAATGTATTTGTCAATTATGCCGCTATGGCTGCCTTTTGGTGTAGCGCTGGTTTATGTTAGTGGAGTGTTCGAGATACTATTTGGCATATTGATGCTGCCATCAATAACAAGGCGTTTTGCGGCGTGGGGAATTCTTTTATTATTGATTGCTGTCTTTCCGGCCAATATACAAATGAGCATAAATTATTACAGGGATAGCAACCCGGATTTCTGGCTCACTGTATTGCGGCTGCCTTTACAATTTGTATTGATTTGGTGGGCTCATCAATATGCAAAGCAGAAAAGATAAATTGATGTTTCCATTTCAACAGGATTTGCTTGTGTTGCGACCTGAATTTTAAACTGCTCAAACAATTGAACATTCTGCGACGAACGTCTTTATTAAATTATGCTCAATATATGCTGATTATTGATGGGAAAATGATCGATACAAAACAAGTGTTGCTAAAATAAAATATATCGTATCAAATCATGTCAAAGAATATTCTTACCATGAAAAAATGCCTCAATATTCATTATACCTTAACGGGAAATTGGCAGGCACAAAGCAAATGATTTTATCAAAGTAAATTTGAATCATCAAATCACTTTATATGAAAAAGATTTTTCTTATTCTGTTAAGTCTTGCCTGCGCAAAAATTTTTTCGCAACCGGGAACACTCGATAAGAGTTTTAGTAATGATGGGGAGATCAGGTTACTGATAGGCAGTTATGGTTGTGGTGCGAGTGCTGTTACCATGCAGCCCGATGGAAAAATTTTACTTGGCGGATATTATGAGAACGCAAGCAAGCAAAATGATCTTTTAGTTGTACGGTTAAATAAAGATGGTTCGTTAGATAAAACGTTTTCCGGTAATGGCGCTGCCAAAGCAGACTTCGCAGGATTTGATGCTAATGCAACTGCAGTTGTTGTTCAATCAGATTTAAAAATTGTTGCCATAGGTTCTTCCTCAGGTGGTTTTGGCGTTGCTGCACGTTTTAATGCAGATGGCTCAACTGATAATTCTTTTGGCACCGGTGGAAAAATTTCAATTCAATTTGATGGCGAGTTTGATGCAGCTGCACTTCAACCTGATGGAAAGATCGTTGTTGCAGGCACATATTACGGTGGCGATTTTGATCCAACACAATTTGCTGTGTTCAGGTTTAACAGCAATGGCAGTCTCGACAATAGTTTTGGTAACTATGGAATGGTGTTTACGAATGTGGGTGAAGATGGTCTCGCTTACGCGCATTCAATGCTTATTCAACCTGACGGAAAAATAGTAGTAGGTGGACAGTCGCAGCAGAATGGACAAAATTTTGGAATTGTTCGTTACAACTCAAATGGCTCGCTTGATGTTTCTTTTGGAAATAATGGTATTGTAATAACACCTGTAGGTTCAGGAATTTCAAACGCTGTTGGTTATGGTGTAACCATTCAACCAGATGGAAAAATATTACAGGCAGGTTTTTATTTAACAAGTCTGCATAAATATGCTTTTGTTGTTCTTCGATATAACACAAACGGCAGTTTAGATAACAGCTTTGCCGGTAATGGTAAAGCTCCGGTTATTTTTAGTGGAGATGCAGAAGCAAGTTCAGTAGCATTACAATCGAATGGTGAAATTATAGTTGCAGGCTCTGCTGCGGATGCTTCACTAAAATACAATGTTGCACTGGCGCGATTAAAAACCGGTGGAGCAATAGATAATTCATTTGGCAGCAGCGGAGAAGTTACAACTGATTTTGGTGGCGACGATCATGGAAATGCATGCGTTATTCAAAGCGATGGAAAAGTTGTTGTAGCAGGCACGCGCACTTTAAATAATGAAAACAGGATAATCGCATCCAGGTATCTTACAGCATCATCTTTTACAGGTGCAATAAATAATGAAAGCCTGGATGATAAAGCGATTGAAGGATTACATATCAAAATTTATCCAAATCCTGTTTCAGATATTTTACATATTGATGGATTGGCATCTTCTCCGGCTTTAATAAAAATTACTGATGCTTCGGGTAATGTGCTAAAACAAATTATTGCCGGTACAGATCAATCAATAGATATGCGTACACTTCATTCCGGATATTATATCCTGAGTATTATGCAAGACGGCAAAATATCAAATCAAAAATTTATTAAACAATGATCTGTAGCCATTAATCAAGCACAAAAGCCCGTTCAATTTCTAACTTTAACATTAATAAAGCGCTGATAAGCATTATCTAATTTCCATCGTAATAAAACACAATTCTTGCATTGGTTTTCATATCGGTATTAACTGATAATTTATAGATCTGTTTGCCTGCAGTTATCCGCATTAATGCAGAATTGGGCGGAATACTTCCAAGGTTTTCTGCTACCAGTACAAATTCGTGTTCGCGGTTGGTTGTATCTGCATGAATGTTCAGCGTAATAGCCTTTATACCCAGCGTCTGGTTGCTTACAATAATCGCGTTGTTGTGATATACACTCACCCTGTCGCCATCAATTTCACCGTTATCAAACAGTTCAATCAAAATGTCCGGCGAAGTAATATGATAAGTTCCAAGCAATACGCTGGTACGGGATGTGAGCGGTTTTTCTGCAGCAGATGGAGAGCTGCCGGTTGTTGCCGGCGGAACAGCTTTTGCCAAAGTTGCTTTTTGCAAAGAATCATTATACTGTTGCTTGCGCACAGCTGCCAAAGAATCGGCTATTTCCTGTTGTCTTTTTCTTGCCTGCACGTTACGAAGCGAATCTGCTTCCCGCTGTTTTTGCAGGTTTGCTGCGGCTACGCTTTGGAGTGAATCTTGTATAAACTGCTGTTTTCTTTGATTGACGAGGTTAATTGAATCTGCAACCTCCTGTTGCCTTTTTTTAACCTGAACATTGCGCAATGAATCTTCGGTTCGCAGTCTTATTTGTGCCAGCCTTGCAGCATTATCCAGCGAATCTTTTATGCGTTGCCGTTCTTTCTGTTGTACAAGACTGAGTGAATCAGCTATCTCCTGTTCACGCTTCTTGTGTTGCGCAAGCAGGGTAGAATCATTTATTTGTTGTTGTCTTATTCTTGCAACATTATCCAGCGAATCTTTTATGCGTTGCTGTTCTTTTTGTTGTGCCAGATTCAGTGAATCAGCTATTTGCTGCTGCCGCTTTTTCGCCTGCACATCACGCAATGAATCTTCGGTTCGCAGTTTTATTTGTGCCAGCCTTGCAGCATTATCCAGTGAATCTTTTATGCGTTGCTGTTCTTTTTGTTGTACGAGATTGAGCGAATCAGCTATTTGCTGGTGCCGCTTTTTCGTCTGCACATCACGAAGTGAGTCTTCCGTTCGAAGTCTTATTTGTTCCAGCCTGGCAACATTATCCAGCGAATCTTTTATGCGTTGCTGTTCTTTTTGTTGTACGAGATTGAGTGAATCAGCTATCTCCTGTTCACGCTTTTTTTGTTGCGCAAGCAGGGTGGCGGCGACAAGTTGTTGTTGCTTTATCCTTGCAACATTATCCAGCGAATCTTTTACACGTTGCTGTTCTTTTTGTTGTGCCAGATTGAGTGAATCAGCTATCTCCTGTTCACGCTTCTTTTGTTGCGCAAGCCGGATAGAATTATCTGTTTGTTGTTGTTTTATCCTTGCAATGTTATCCAGTGAATCCTGGTGCCTTTTTTCTGCTTGCTTTATTGTTTCAGCGGTAGCATCAGGTGTCATGGTAACGGCGACAACATCGTTCTTTGAGAGTTCACTATCATCATTGGAAGCAATCGTTTCATTTTCCTGCGGGTGGTATGGCCGGAAACCAATAATATCTGAAGGCCTGCCAAACCGGTCAACCAGGTATTGTTGTGTGGAACTGTCATATTCAGAAAGTAACCTGTAATAGAAGGTTTCACCATCACATCCGTTATCACAACCCGAAATGCTGCTGATTAAAATCAGGCTGTCATGGCTTATCATCATTTTATTTCCCTGTGAACATGCAGAACAATCATGCCATTGCCCGTTTTCCGGTCCTTCTTTGTGTACAACTGCTCCATCCTGCATATACAATCCTTTTCCTCTAAAAGCACCGGATATTGCAATAGTGATTTTAGCATGCGAACCATTATTGATCTCACTTGTTTTGGTACCTGTAAAACTTTCTTCTGAAACATCATTGATCTGGATGGCGCTGGTAACATTTCCGGAAGGCGTTGTTGCTCCGCTTGTACTTTTCCATGTACCCATCATCCAGCCTGCATACTGAGCATGCGTGATCGTATAAAAAATAATAAACAAGGCAAGGAGTATTAGTTTTTTAGGCATTACCATAGCAAGGTTTTGCTGAGTCTTTAAGAAAGGTTTAAACATAAGAAATATGGTGCAAAAATGAATTAACGCTAAAGTAACAGAATAAAGAAGCAATATTACAACCTTATGCTATTTGTGCTCAGCCCGGTGTAGAATGTTAACGGTTTGGTATAGTTTCCATCTGAATTATTTTAGTAAGAATTTAAAGAGGCCATCAACAGCCTCTTAGAGAAAACAGCCCAATAAATTTGAGCTGTCTGATCTTTTTAACTGTTTAAACTTATAATAAACACTAATGATAGATTACTATCTTCTGTGTTTTTCCTGTTGCTTTGTTTTGGAGATAATAAACACCGCTTTCAAAATTACTTACATCAATATCACTGCTATTATTAACCTGCTTTGTTAGCAATACTTTTCCATTATTGTTTATAAATATAAAACTGGCAGTGCCCTCTGCCTGTATATGCAATACATCTTTTACAGGATTTGGAAAAACAGAAAAAGATGTTTTTAAATCAGCAGATTTAAGTGCATTATCCGCAACAGAAGTGTTATTGTCCTTTACACCCGGCGCAGTATAATAAAACACATCAGTTCCTAATGAAGTACCCGGTACATGCGAATTGTCTATTTCTGCATAATATTTTCCACTCTCTGTCGGATGAAAAGCAGAATCGCCTTTTATCTTTACAGAACCTTTTCCTATTTCAACCCAGGTGTATGTATTATATTTTAGTGTTCCGCCTGCATATACATACAACGAGTCTCCTTTTTGATGAACAGTGAGTGCATATTGATTGCCGTATGAGGCATAAGGAAATGTTTTTGCAATGTACTCAAGCCCATCGAACGTAAACCTGTCCCAGCTTATGTCCAGGCTTATATTACTGGTAGTGTCTTTACCATGCACAATATTTCTGTTTTGAGATAGATTCGTACTGCTTGCATTTAATCCCAGCAAGCTTACCATTTTATCTACGTTGGGCAGGTTGCCTGAAATTCCGGTGTACTCCAGCTCGAGATATTGTAGCCTGGTTAACTTATTTATTGATGCGGGAATTGAACCCGTTAGTAAATTACCATTTAGGTAAAGCAAAATTAATTTGTGAAGATTACCAACCAACGGCGAAATAACTCCCGTAAACGCATTATCATCCATTTCAAGTTGCTGAAGATTTGTAAGCTGGTATAATGAATCCGGTATTGAACCCTGCAGCTGGTTAAAATATAAAAACAATATTTTGAGATTAGTTAATCTGCCAATAGAAGAAGGAATTTCTCCCGTTAAAGCATTGTGATCAAGATAAATGGTTTGAAGTGCAGCTAAGTTGCCGATAGATGATGGCAAAGATCCACTCAAATTATTTAGATGCAACGATAATATAGTTACTCTTGAATCAGTAACGGATATACCATACCAGGTGCTCACCGGTGATGTGGTAAGCCAATTCGAATTGTTTGTCCATGATGTTCCATTGGTGCTATTATAAAGATCAACCAATGCGAGGGAGTCTGTAGTATTTATTTGCGCTTTTGAAACGGCAAAAATGTTGCAAAAAATTAAAAGCAAAAACAAGTTGTGTAGAGATGTACTTTTCATAATTATAATTAAAGGTTAACAAGATAATAAGTTTAAAATACAATGGTATAATTAATTGCATTATTACGCATAAAGTTTTCAATAAACTGCCACGACAGAATTGCAAACTAATTTTTAATCAATTTAAAATTATAGGTTTTATCATTCAGCTGTATAGTAAGCATGTATAAGCCGCTGTTGATATTTTTGGTCAGGGGAATTCTTATATTTTGATTGCTGATATTATTAAACTCTGTTTTCATAATTGGTTTGCCTGAAAGATCAGATAATGTTGCTGCCAGCTTTCCCCCGGCATTACCATTAATTGTGAATGCAATTGCATCTGTGAAAGGATTGGTTAAAAGTTTAATGTTTATTGGTGAAGTTTGAACGGCAGAAGACTTTCCGGGTAATGCATTTTGCAATAATTCATCTTTCGAAAGATCTATATCTAAAACATTTACCGAGCTTGCTGTGGCAGTAGATAATCCATAGGCAAATAAATATTTATTATTTATTATCGGTGAGAATGTTAAAGCAGAAATATATCCGGACTCAGTACCGGTTTCTTTCAGCAGCATGCCGTTAGCAAAATTCCATATCATGAATTTATAATCTGCAGGGGTTGTACCGTTTGAAACGCTGGCTATGATATATCTTTCATCAGGTGAAAAAGAAGGAATTATCATTACATCAGCACCGGTCCCGGTAAAATTTGTACTGAACGAATATATAAGTGCACCATCCGCTATTCTCCAGACTTTTACTTTTCCGCTATATTGACCCAATCCCGCTGTAACCACATATTTACTGGTCCGGAGAAATGCTTATATGTAAATCATTTCCGCCATCACCTGTAAAACCACCATGCGGCAAAATATGTACGAGTGAATCGGCATGATAGTCCCAGATTTGCGCATTACCATCATCCCATCCGCCGGAAATCAAATATTTACCGTTGGGTGTAAACTGCACACTGGCCGCACCATAGGGAACGTGTCCATAAAAACTATTGATGCCATTTAAAGAAGTATCATAAATGCTTACAATTCCATCCACATCATAATAACCATAATGATATGCAGCGGCAACTGTTTTCCCATCTGGCGAATAATCCAGTCCATCTGCAAGTGTTTCAGCTGTTGATATATGCATATTCAAAGTTCCATCAATAAAATATTTACTTAAAAATGCATTAACGGCATAACAATAGTCCTGGCATGTACTGGTTCCGCTTCCTGTTACAAAAGATTTTCCATCTTTACTAATTGCTACTGATCTAAAAGGATTAACAACTACCGGTTGTATGTTTTTTATTAAACTACCGGGTTGTGCATCCCAAATGTTGATATCATTTCCAACAGTAATCAGTTTAGATCCATCTTTGGAAAATTTCAGGTCATTTACAGATGCATTTTGTTGCCATAAAGGTTTGATCAGATTGGACTGTGAATAAACCGGGCAATTAATAATCAGAATAATGGCAATAAAAAATAATTGGGAGTAAACCTGCTTCATAGGGAAAGTTTTGTTTGAAGGTATATTTAAGTTTAAACATTTACCTGCTCAATTTATTTTTATTTTGAAGCACAAACATTGCTTCATACCCAGTAATCCGGCGCAGGATTGATGCGCGGCATTGTGCCGCAGGTATCTTGTGCCTTGCAATGAAAAGCTCTTTTCAGTTTAATGTTTTTATTGCTGACTTTTTTGCCGTAATCCGGTTTATAATGTACTTTACAGCACAAAGCCCACACCTTAATCATCCGCATAAAAATCACAAATCTTACACAAATCTTATACTAACCTTATAGAGACCTTATAGGGACATTATAGAGACCCTACCCGCTGGCAAAGCCCAGGCTAAAAGCAGGTTAAGGGCAGTATAATCCCACTGAAAGGCTATGCACATGCGGCTTAACAGCCTTCGCAAGATTGAAGCAAAGCAATGTATTCAGGCATCCTGGCCATTATAATCAGCAACGCAAATAAATTCCCATCACTCCTTATTTTATTTTTATTTTGAAGCATAAACATTGCTTCATGCCACAATACATTTTATCGTTCGACCAGGGAACAACCAGTTCAAGATCTATCATCTTCGATCACCAGGGAAACATTATTGCTGTTGCACAAAAAGAGTTTACGCAAATATTTCCGCAACCGGGATGGGTTGAACATGATGCACTGGAAATATGGAGCACACAGTTGGGAACGGCAGCAGAAGCCATTACCAAAGCAGGCTTAACGGTGAACGACATTGCAGCCATCGGCATCACCAATCAAAGAGAAACCACAGTTGCCTGGGATAAACAAACAGGAAGGCCTCTATACAACGCCATCGTTTGGCAGGACAGGAGAACCGCAGATTATTGCGATACATTGAAGAAGGATCATACAGCATTCATACAACAAAAAACAGGATTGATAATAGAT
>JABDAV010000050.1:0-3254 GCA_013289015.1 Bacteroidota bacterium
CAGCTATAAACTCAATGGAAATGATCAAAAAAATCTCTTCTTTCTTTGTTGTATTGCTATTTCTTCAAAGCATTCATGCGCAGGATTTATATATGCCGCGCAACATTAAGAATGCATATACAAAAGGCACGCGTTCTTTAACCGGTGCACCCGGCTTAAATTATTGGCAGAACACAGGTGTGTACGATATTAATGTTACAGTGCATGCAGATACACGTTCAATTTCAGGGGCAGAAAAAATTGTTTATTCAAATAACAGTCCTGATACTTTAAAAACAATCGCCATTCGTTTTGTAAATAATTTACATAAACCAGGTGCGCCGCGTTCAGGCATGTATGGACCAGATTTTCTTACATCAGGTTTGCATATTTCATCTTTTAAAATTGATGGTACTGTGTATGATATCAACAGCGATGGGTGGGGAACAGTAAATGATGTACGTTTAAACTCAGCAATGCTTCCGCATACAACTACAACGCTTGAAATTGAGTGGGATTATCCCCTATCAAAACAAAGCGGAAGAGAAGGTCAGATAGATTCAACAACTTTTTATTGCGCGTATAGCTACCCGCGCGTTTCTGTGTATGATGATTACAATGGATGGGATCGTATTCCGCATAGTGACAGGCAGGAATTTTACAATGATTTTAATGATTACACTTTATCAGTAAAAGCGCCGAAAGATTTTGTGGTATGGGCAACAGGCGATCTGCTGAATGCCGATGAAGTGCTGCAACCCGCGCCGGCGCAGCGTTTGAAAGCATCATATACTTCAGACAGTGTGATACATATCGCAGGCTTTGATGAAATGCAACAGGGAAAGATCACACAGCAAAATGACTGGAACACATGGAAATTTAAAGCTGATCATATTACAGATGTATGTTTTGCAGTAAGTAAAAATTATGTTTGGGATGCAGTCAGTGTTATTGTCGATACAAAAAATAATCGTCGGGCAAGTGTGCAGGCTGCTTATAATGATACAGCAAAAGATTTTCATTCATACACAAAATGGGCGCAGCATTCTTTAAGTTTTTTCTCAACACAATGGCCGGGCGTTCCTTATCCTTTTTCAAAGATGACAACCTTCCAGGGTCATGCAGATATGGAATACCCGATGATGATAAATGATGGCACCACAAAAAATTTAAGCTTTGCACAAATGGTGGAAGACCATGAAATAGCGCATACTTATTTTCCCTTTTACATGGGCATTAATGAAACACGTTATGCATATATGGATGAAGGCTGGGCAACAACATGGGAATATATAATAGGCATTGATGAAGTTGGGAAAGCTATCGCAGATTCTGTATATAAAAATTTCAGGATAAGAAGGTATATCAACGATCTTTCAACAGAAGAAGATCAGCCGATCATTACTATGTCAACACAAGTGAGCGGCGCAGGTTATGGCAATAATTCTTATGGCAAAGCATCGTTGTCTTATTTGGCATTGAAAGATTTATTGGGTGAAGATCTTTTCAAACAAGCATTGCATCATTACATGGATAACTGGAATGGCAAACACCCGATCCCATGGGATTATTTCTATTCTATCAATACAGGTGCAAATCAAAATCTCAACTGGTTTTGGAACAACTGGTTCTTCAGCAATAATTATATTGATCTGAAAATTGCAAACGTTGAATCAAAAAAGAAAGAAACAACTGTTACCATTGAAAATGTTGGTGGCTTTGCAATACCGTTTGATGTTGTGTTAACTACAAAAGATGGCAAACAAAAAACACAACATTTTACGCCTGCAGTTTGGAAAGACAATCAAAAACAAATTACCATTACAATTGACAACAAAGATGCACTTACATCAGTGAAACTTGACGGTGGCATTTTTATGGATGCAACTCCTGCTGATAATGTGTTGCAATTGTGATAGCAATTTTTCTCTATTAACTGCATAAAAAAACCTTCTCATAAACAGAGAAGGTTTTTGTTTTTATAAGCTAAAATGCAACCATATTATTTATCTAATTTCTTCTTTAGATTTTTATCCAACTCATCTAAAAATTCTTCAGTATATAAATAATCTGTACCGTGTTCAACTTTTGGTTTGATAGTGATGGCAAGATCTTTAGTCATCTTACCGCTTTCAACAGTTTCAATACAAACTGCTTCCAACGCATGACAAAAATCAATCAATGGCTGATTGTTGTCAAGTTTACCGCGAAATTCCAAACCGCGTGTCCATGCAAAGATGGATGCGATAGGATTGGTTGATGTTGGCCTGCCTTTCTGGTGTTCACGATAGTGGCGTGTTACCGTTCCATGTGCTGCTTCAGCTTCCATTGTTTTACCATCAGGTGTAACCAATGTTGACGTCATCAAACCCAGGCTGCCAAAGCCTTGTGCAACGGTATCGCTTTGCACATCGCCATCATAATTTTTACAGGCCCAAACAAAATCGCCATGCCATTTTAATGCGCTTGCAACCATATCATCAATCAGGCGATGTTCGTATGTTATGCCAAGTTCATCCATCTTTGCTTTAAATTCATTTTCATAAATCTCCTCGAAAATATCTTTAAACCTGCCATCGTATTTTTTAAGAATAGTATTTTTTGTAGAAAGATATAACGGCCATTGCTTCATGATAGCCTGGTTAAAACAGGCGCGTGCAAAGCCGCGAATGCTTTCATCTGTATTGTACATAGCAAGCGCAACCCCATCACCTTTGAAATTATATACTTCATGTTCAATCACATTACCATCTTCGCCTTCAAATTTAATGGTAAGTTTTCCTTTGCCTTTGGTTACAAAATCTGTTGCACGATACTGATCGCCGAAAGCGTGACGGCCAATACAAATTGGTGCAGTCCAGTTTGGAACCAGTCTCGGTACATTATTGCAAACAATTGGTTCGCGGAAAACTGTTCCGTCTAAAATATTACGAATAGTTCCGTTCGGGCTCTTCCACATTTGCTTTAAGCTAAATTCTTTTACGCGCGCTTCATCCGGAGTAATGGTTGCGCACTTTATACCAACACCATATTGCCTGATCGCATTGGCAGCGTCAATCGTAACCTGGTCGTTGGTTTCATCGCGATATTCAACTCCAAGATCATAATATTTAATGTCAACATCAATATAAGGAAGTATGAGTTTATCTTTTATGAATTTCCATATAATACGTGTCATCTCATCGCCATCCAGTTCAACCACAGGATTAGCTACTTTAATTTTTTCAGGCATTGTACTTGATTTTAGTTTTTCGCAAAAATAGCTTTTTGATTAT